>JAOUGY010000019.1 GCA_029865445.1 Acidimicrobiia bacterium
CCGCCCACCATCCGATGTCGGACGCAAACACCGACCCAGCAGTGTCCGCAAACGCCGTCGACGCCCCCACCGGCAACGTCCCCTCCAACGCCCTCCGCAGAAACGCCGCCATCTCACCACGGGTCACAGACGAATCAGGACAAAACCGATCATTCGCAGGCGGATTACACCCCTTGGTGATCCCCGCAGCCGCTATCGCCTCGATATCCCCCTCGTGAACCGACCCCTCGTCGTCGGAGAAACTCCCCACCACCGCCGACGCCGGCAACGCCAACCACACCACCAACACCACGAATCCACCGAACAACCCAGATTTCCCCCGCACGGGCTCTCCCCACTCGACTCCTCATGTTCTTGCCCGATCTCCGGAAGTCGGTTCTCTACATGTCGGACTTCTTGTTAGCCAGTAATGGTGTAATATCAATTACATGCAAACCAACACCGACCCCACCAGCCAGATCCGAGCCTGGTTCATCGGGCGGATCGAGGACGATTGGTTCACCGAAGCGCCGACCCTCGAAGTCGACAGAGACGAGATCGTGGTCATCGGTCCGATCGCTCCGCCCAATGGGCTCGACGAACTCGACACCGACGCCCGCCTCCTCGCCATTCAGAGCCGCGTCGAAAAGTTCCGTGAGTCCACGCGCAAGGCACGGGTGGCGATCGCTCGCGACGCCGAAAAGGTCTTCGAGCGCAAGGTCTCGTGGGCTGTTACGTGCGAGGAACGCCGGGCCGACTTCACGAACCTGGCCGCGCCGGCCATGACGCGGCTGCGAATGGCCGAGCGCCGGACGCTCGATACGCTCGTGAGCTCGGGCGTCGCCAAATCCCGTTCCGATGCGCTCGCCTGGTGTGTGAGGCTCGTCGGCCGCCACGAGGCAGACTGGCTCAACGACCTCGACGCGGCGATGGAGAATGTCGAAGCAGTACGCCGGCAAGGTCCGGCGGCCTGATCACTCCTCTTCTCCGGCCTGGTCACGAGCCGACCCCAGCGTCCAGAAGGCCAGGAGCGACAAGCTGGCGAGCCCCAGTCCCAACCCGAGCCATCCCCACGGAGAACCACCCTCCTCGGCGCCGCCCGGCCTCGAGACGCCGCCGGCAGAACCCAACAGCTCGGGCGGGGCTCCCAACTCGGTGAGCCTCACGGGATCCGATTGTTCGCCCGAGTCGAGATCCTCGAAGACGATCACCAGATCGAGCGGCCGGAATTCGAACCTCGTGCGGAACAGCCCGGGTGTGACCTCGATCATGGCGATGGTCTGCTGGTCCCCGCCGGGATCCACGGCATGAACCACCACGTTGTCAGAGTCACCTGCCTCGACGTGCAGCTGGACCTCCATGGTGTCGCCGTCGACGACCGAGATGTCGGCACCCGCCGTCTCGAATGATCCGCCCAGCTGAACCGCCAGAACCACCAGTGCCATCAGCATCGCGCAAGCCTATCGGACCTGCCAGGATGGACCGGATGCCGCACGAGCACAGCGACCGGTGGCGAGCCGTGCTTTCCACGAAGCCGTTCGTTCGCGCACCAGTGCTGCTCTTCAAGAGCCCGGCTGTGCTGGCTGCGATCATCGGTGCGGCGGCGATCCTCGGGCTCGTCGCAGGATCCACCCCGCTCTACCTCTCCTCGGCCGAGAGCGCCGCCCTCGAACGGGAGCTCTCGGGGCGGTGTTCTGCATCGTATGACCTTCAGGTATCCACTTTCCTTCCGGCCCTGGCACAGCGTCAGGCCATGACCGATCACCTGGGCCCGAGGCTCGGCCAGCCCGTGTTGGTGGCAGAGGGATCCATCGGGACCGCCACATACAACGACAAGAGCCTGCCGTTGAAGCTGATGTACCGAACGGGGTTTGCCGACGACCTCGACGTGATCGACCGTGTTCCGGGCGAAGGACTGTGGATGGGAGAACGTCTGGCCGGTGATCTCGGGGTCGCCCCCGGCTCTACCGTCACTGTGTGGAGCGGGCCGCTCCAGGCTGAGATTCCCGTCGTCGCCGTGGTCGGAGATCTCTACGACCAGCGATCCGAGCCCGACTGGTGTCAGTTCGAGAACATCCTCGAGCCGACATCGATGGGAGACCTGCCCACCCCGCTCGTCTTCGTGGACCTCCAGGCGATGTCCTTCCCGCAATACGAGGCCGCGTTCGCGACCTATGGGCCGATCGGCATCAACGAACAGTGGACGATCCCCGTCGACATCGACGGTCTGACCACGGGGGAAGCACGGGCGATCGTCGACTCCATCGCAGTGCTCGAGGACGCCTATCACGACGAGCAGGTGACATTTCGCTCCGAGCACGGACCCGACGAGTTTCACCCCTCGTTTGCGATCGCCGAGGTCGCCGTCCACAGCGATCTCGGCACGGTTGTGGAACGTATCGAGGCGCTGGGGGCAGCCCTGGGCACCGCCATCGACCCGCTGGCTGCGGCGGTGCTGGCAACCGCCCTCGGGCTCATGGGGATGGCGGGGAGTTATTGGGTCGACCGGAGGAGAGCCGAGTTGCGGTCCCTGGCCGCTCGAGGAGTGTCGCCTGGCCAACTCGGTGTGAAAGCCGGCCTCGAGGCCGCCCTTCCCATCCTCGCGGGAAGCGTTTTGGGATGGGCCGCTGCGGGACCCGTGGTGCGGATGGCGGGACCCGGTGGCAGGATCGACCCAACCGCGTTCACCGCCGCTGCCTCCAGAGCCGGCTCCGCCGCGGTTCTCGGTGCCGGGATCGTGATCGTCGTGGCGGCGGTGCGGTCCAGGTCGCTCCTCCGCACCGGCCCCTCGCGGGCTCGGGCAGGCTTCGGACCACTTCTTCCGATTGCCTTCGGGGCTGCGGCGTGGTGGATCCGCTCGCAGATCGGCGACAACGCCGTGGTACGAGAGGATCGGGCGCTCGTCGGCTCGATCGATCCGATGGTTGTGCTGTATCCGATGCTGGCGTTCGCGGCGATCGCCCTCGCCGGCGGTTACGCCCTGAGCAGGCTGACTCGGAGAGCCCGTCGAGCCCGCGGCCGACCCGCGCTCTACCTTGCATCGAGGAGGTTGTCGTCCGCTCCGCTGCTCGCGACGGTGCTCGTCATCGGCGCGGCCATTCCCGTGGCGACGCTCGTGTATTCCGCCACACTCACCCGATCGACGACATCCACGATCGACGCCAAAGGCCGCAGCTTCATCGGCGCCGATGTCTCGGCGCCCGTGTATTCCCTGGACTCCGTCCCGTCGAGCCTCGCTGGTCAGGCGACGGTGGTGGCGCTCATCGAGCGGGGCGACATCGCCGGTCAGAGAATCGATGTCCTCGCCATCGATCCCGACACGTTCCAGGGCGGCGCCTTCTGGGACGAATCGTTCTCCGACACGGATCTCGGCGAACTCCTCGACCGGCTGGGACCGCTCGACGGAGGAGCCGCCCCGGCATTGGTGGCCAATGGAGATGTCGGTGATGGACTCGCCGATGCCCGCGGGGTTGAGATCCCGATTCACGTCGTGGGCCGAGCCGAGGCATTCCCGGGAGCCCGCCGGGATCGTCCGCTCATCGTGATCTCGACCGAAGCCCTCGGCCAACTCACAACCGAGCGATCGCCGAATATCCTCAGGTATCTCCTGTGGGCGAGCGGAGGCACGGTCGAGGATGTCACCGGGGCGCTCGCGGAGGAGTCGATCGGATACGCCTTTGCAATACCGGCGACGAGAACGCTCGACCTGCTGAAGTTCCAGTCGGTGGTCTGGACGTTCGACTTCCTCGAGCTGTATGCGATGCTCGCCGGCCTCATCGCGGTTGGCGCCATTCTCCTGTATTCGGACACGCGCCAGCGTGCTCGCAACCTGGCCTACGCGCTGGCACGCCGGATGGGTCTGTCCCGGTCCGATCACAAGTTCGCGTCGCTCCTCGAGACCGCCATCCCGCTCTTGATCGGGGTCCTGGTGGGCGCCGCCACGGCGTTGTTCACCGCCCGCAGCGTCTATCTGGCGCTCGATCCGGTACCCGAGACTCCCCCCGGCCCTCGTTGGGTGCCGGCGCAGACGCTCATCGTCGTCTGCGTGATGGCGACGCTCGTGTTGTCGTGGGTCACCGCAGTCATCAGCCAGCGCGCCGCAGACGGGGCAGACACATCGGAGCTGTTGCGACATGAGAACTGAACCGGTCATCGCCTGCTCGGGAGTCGGGCGCGCCTACCGGACGGACTCGGGTGAGGTGTGGGCGGTCCGCGGCGTAGATCTCGAGGTGGAACGCGGGAGCCTCACGGTGCTCGCCGGACCCTCAGGTGCTGGAAAATCCACTCTCCTCAGGATCATCGCGGCGCTCGACCGTCCCACGGAGGGATCAATCACGATCGACGCCGTCGAGACGGGAGGAATGCCAGACCGCCGGAGGAGGCGCTGGAGGCGCCGGAACCTCGGATATGTCTTCCAGGACCCCGCCGACAACCTCCTGCCCTATCTGACGGTCGACGAACACCTACAGATGGCGGCGACGCTGCGTGGCGGTGTCGAGAACATCGACGAACTGGCACGTCACCTCGAGATCGACGACCTGAGCGGTGAGCGCCCAAAGCGGCTCTCGAGCGGTCAGCAACAGCGTGTGGCGCTGGCGATGGCCGCCGTCGGCGATCCAGCTGTCGTCGTCGCCGACGAACCCACAGCCGAGCTGGATCAGGAGTCGGCGGCGCTCGCCATCCACACGTTGCTCGCTCTGCGATCCGCCGGGTCCACGGTCGTAGTCGCCTCCCACGATGCAGACGTCATCAGGACAGCCGATTCGGTCCATCGCGTCGAACACCGGCGGGGTGCCACATGACCCCGACCGTACAACTCACTTCGATCTCGAAGGCTTTCGCGCGCGGAGCATCCACGGTGACGGTGCTCGACGGCGTCGACCTCACGGTGGAACCCGGAGAGGTGGTGATGATCCGCGGCCGGTCCGGATCAGGGAAGACGACGCTGTTGTCGATTCTCGCAGGGTGGCTCACGGCCGACTCCGGAACCCTTCGATGGAGCCCCGACATCGAGACCCGGCCCGATGCTTGGAACAACGTGGCGGTGATCCCCCAGACCCTGGGCCTCCTGTCGGAACTCACCATCTCCGAGAACGTGTCGCTCCCCTACCGGCTGGGAACGGCGCCGACCGACGGCACGGAGTTGATCGGCGAGCTGGAGATCGCCGAACTCGTCGACCGCCCCATCGACGGAGTGTCGCTGGGAGAGCAGCAACGGGCAGCCGTAGCGCGGGCACTGGCCGCCCACCCCAAGCTCCTCCTGGCCGATGAACCGACATCACACCTCGACCCGGACCGGCTGCGGCTCGTGTGGAACCTGCTCCGCCGCCACGCCGCCTCGGAGCGGATGTCGGTGGTCGCTGCCAGCCACGACCCCGATGCGCTGCTCTTCGCCGACCGGGTGCTGGACCTTCGCGGCGGCAAGCTCTCGGCGGGATGATTCCCCGCCGCAGGTCACTACGCTTGCTGGCTCCCGATCAGCGAGCCGAAGATGACAAGAACACTGTTCGAGAAGGTCTGGGACGACCACGTCGTCCGGCAGGCGCCCGGCGAGCCCGCGCTCCTCTACATCGACCTTCACCTGGTCCACGAGGTGACGTCCCCACAGGCCTTCGACAGCCTGCGCATGAGCGGGCGGAGCGTTCGTCGGCCCGAGCTGACCCTGGCGACGATCGACCACGGCGTACCGACCACGGGACGCGAGTTCGGCATCACCGACCCGATGTCGAAAATCCAGATCGACGCCCTCATCCGCAACTGTGAGGAGTTCGGCATCACGTTGTTCGGACTCGAAGACCCTCGACAGGGCATCGTGCATGTCATCAGTCCCGAACAGGGGATCACCCAACCGGGCATGACGATTGTCTGCGGAGACAGTCACACGGCCACCCACGGTGCGTTCGGGGCTCTCGCCTTCGGGATCGGTACGTCCGAGGTCGAGCACGTTCTCGCAACCCAGACGCTGCCTCAGGCCAAGCCCAAGTCGATGGCCATCACGGTCGATGGCGATCTGCCCACCGGCGTGACCGCCAAGGACATCATCCTGGGAATCATCGCCCGCATCGGCACCGCCGGCGGTACCGGATACGTTATCGAGTACCGAGGCAGCACCATCGAGCGCCTTTCGATGGAAAGCCGCATGACGATATGCAACATGTCGATCGAAGGTGGGGCACGCGCCGGCATGGTGGCGCCCGACGACACGACCTTCGAATACCTCGAAGGACGGCCGTTCGCCCCCAAGGGAAGAGACTGGGAAGCGGCGTTGGACGACTGGCGAGCGCTGACCTCCGACGACGGCGCCGGATACGACTCCGAACTCCTTCTCGCCGCCGCCGATCTGGAGCCCCACGTGTCCTGGGGCACCAATCCGGGACAGACGCTGCCGGTGAGTGCACAGGTGCCGGATCCCTCGTCGATCGACGACCCGATCGAACGGGCGTCGGCAGAACGTGCCATCACGTACATGGATCTCACACCTGGGATGCCCATCACGGACATTCGCATCGATCGCGTGTTCCTCGGCTCGTGCACCAACGGCCGGATCGAAGACCTGCGGGCCGCCGCGGCCGTGGTCGAAGGTCGGAATGTCGCCTCCGGGGTGTCGGCGATGGTTGTGCCGGGCTCGGGGCTCGTGAAACTGCAAGCCGAGGCAGAAGGTCTCGATCGCATCTTCAAGGAAGCCGGATTCGAATGGCGCGACGCCGGATGTTCGATGTGTCTGGGGATGAACCCCGACACGCTGAGTCCAGGTGAGCGGTGCGCCTCCACCTCGAATCGCAACTTCGAGGGTCGCCAGGGCAAGGGAGGGCGAACCCACCTCGTGTCACCCGCAATGGCGGCCGCAGCAGCGCTCGAGGGCCACTTCGTCGACGTCAGGACGTGGCAGTCATGAAACCAGTCACCATCATCGCCGGCACCCTGGCCCCGCTCCCCCGGGCCAACGTCGACACCGACCAGATCATGCCGAAGCAGTGGTTGAAGAGAGTTGAGAGAACAGGCTACGGGCAGTATCTCTTCAACGACTGGAGAAACGACGAGGACGACTTTGTGCTGGAGCGGCCCGAGTACAGGGACGCGAAGATTCTCGTGACCGGCCCGAACTTCGGATCCGGGTCTTCGCGAGAGCACGCTCCCTGGGGCCTCCAGGACTGGGGTTTCGAGGCGATCGTCGCCCCCTCTTTTGCGGACATCTTCAAGAACAACTGCACGAAGATCGGACTGTTGCCGGTCGAGTTGAACGAGAAGGAGGTCCAGTGGCTGATGGAGCTGGCGGAAGCCGATCCGCACGCTGAGGTCACAATCGACGTGGCAGAGCAACTCGTGAGGTTCGGAGCCGAGTTCGAAGCCCGCTTCGAACTCGACGATTTCACGAAGCATCGCCTTCTGAACGGGCTCGACGACATCGGTCTGACGCTTCAACACGAGGCGGTGATCACAGACTTCGAGGCCGAGCGTCCCCCGACAAGACCGGTTCTCCACTGACGTATCCGGCCACTGCTCCCGATCTCCCCGGCAGGGCGGTTTCCCACCAGTCGTGGGACCACTTGTCGTTCATCCATTGGAGGGCCGATCGCCGCTCGATTCAGGCACTACTCCCAGAAGGGCTCACGGTTGACCTGTTCGACGGCACGGCTTGGGTCGCTCTGGTGCCGTTTCGGATGACTCGGGTGCGTCCCGCCGGCCTCCCCGCGGTCCCCTGGGTGTCGACGTTTCCGGAAACGAATGTCCGCACATACGTCCGTGACCGCAGTGACGGGACCGGGGTCTGGTTCTCATCGCTCGATATTCCTCGGGCCTCCGGCGTCGCTCTCGCGCGTTCGCTGTTCCGAATTCCCTACATGTGGGCGTCCATGACCCTCCACCGGAATGGTGATCGCGTGAGCTACCGCTCCCGGCGCCGGTGGCCCCGCCCCCGAGGGGCGGGATGCGACATCGAGGTGGTGCGCGGCGGCCCAGCGGAGCGGTCCGAGCTTCTCGACTTTCTCACCAATCGGTGGCGTGCCTACACCACCGACAGGGCGGGCGCAATCGTCTATGCCCCCGTCGCCCACGAACCTTGGCGGCTCTATGAGGCGACGGCCACACGCTTGGTCGAAGACCTCTTGCCGAGTGCCGGAATCAACGGACTCGACGGTCCGCTCGTGCACTTCTCGCCGGGTGTCACTGCCCGGGTCGGGATGCTCCGTAGCGTCTGATCATCTCGTCAGAGAAGGCGGGCCATTCCGTCATCGCCCAGTCGCCAAACTCGCGATCGGTGAGGGCGATCACCGCCACCGACCGGTCCGGATCGACCCAGAGGAAGGTCCCCGCACCGCCAAAGTGACCGAACGTCGCCCCCGAAGTGGCCGTGCCGGACCAGTGCGGGCGCTTGTCGCCCTTGATCTCCGCTCCGAGCCCCCAGGGGTTCGGATCGAATCTTCCCACCCCAGGCACTACGCCGCTCAGATGCTCGAACTGAACCGTGACCATCTCGTCGAATGCCGACCTCGAGACCAGCTCCGGTGCCAGCAGCTCGCGGGCAAACCTCGCCAGGTCCGATGCGGTACTCATCACATGGTGGGCCGGCGAGCCGCGTAGCGACGTGACCGACATCCCAAGCGGCTCGAACACGCCCTCGTGGAGGTACCGACCGAACGGCATCCCCGCAGCACCCTCCAGATGGTCGGCGAAACGTTCGATCCCGGTGTTCGAATAGATCCGGCGCACCCCAACACCCACCACCGGTGCCTCGCCGTTGAAGGGATAACCGGCGGCGTGCGACAACAGATGCCGGACAGTGGCGCCGGGACGGGCTGCCGGTTCGTCGAGATCGATGGTGAGTTCGTCCACCGCCACGAGCCCGGCGTACGCCGTGAGCACCTTCGAGATCGAAGCGATGCGCGTGATCCAGTCGGTGGGCCCTCCGCGGGCAACGACCGTGCCTTCGGCGAGGACGCTCGCCGACACGGTCGGGACCGGCCACTTCGACAACTCCGGGGTCAGATCGTCGATCACGCCCACAGCCCTCTCGATTCCAGTACCCCGCGAAGAAGGTCAGGTCGATCGGTGATGATCCCGTCGATGCCCCAGTCGATGAGTTGGTGCATCAGGTCTGTTTCATTGACGGTCCACACGTGGACCTGAGACCCGGCGCGCTGATGCTTTCCCAGCGAGCGCCGGGAGACGAGCCGGAGCGGGCCGTACCTCATGGGGACCTGTAGGGCGTGGGCTGGTGCCGGAGTGATGCCGACTCCCGCAGCCAGCCAGCGTCGGAGCGTGTCCATCGGCGCCGTCGATGTCGTAACCCGTCCACCGGTGAGCCGGCGGAAGAGCGCCGCCCGCGCTCCGCTGAAGCTCCCGACGATGAGGCGATCCCATAGGCCCAGGCGCTCGACGAGGTCCGCCAACGGCTGTTCGGTACCGTCTTGTTTGAGGTCCACGATGACCCGGACGTCTGGGAATGACGTAACCAGTTCCTCGAGCGTCGGGATGGCGATCCCACGACCGCGGAACGGAAACCCGGCCTCAGGGCCATGGTTGTAGCCGGCGTCGAAGCGGCTCAGTTCGGAATACGAAAACTGATTCGCCTGGCCGCCACCGTTGGTGGTGCGATCCAGCGTGTCGTCATGAAGACACACCACAACGCCATCGCTCGACGTGTGGACGTCGGTCTCGAGCCAGGAATACCCGAGGTCGACCGCTCCACCAAACGCCTCCATCGTATTCTCGGGCCAGAGAATCCGGCTCCCCCTATGGGCGATGGCAAACGGCCGCGGTCCTTCCAACACCGGTACGCCTGCCACGGGGCAACGGTAGCCGCGCTCGGAGGACAAGCCCTCCACGATGACGAAAGGGCCGGACCTGTGCGGTCCGACCCCTCGTCCTTCGTCACGTTCGTCTCAGACCGATACCCTGTCCTTGAGTCCCTTGGCGGGTGTGAACTTCGCCACGGTCCGTGCCGCGATCTGGATCTCTGCACCTGTCTGCGGGTTCCGACCGGTCCGGGCCTTCGACCGCCGCGTGTCGAACTTGCCGAAACCGGCGATCGCCACATCACGGCCGGCGTCTAGCTCGACGGCGATGATGCCTTCACCCGGCTTGGTGGAAAAGATGATGTCCAGGACTTCGGCGGCCTTCGCCTGGCTGATGTCGGCCTTCTTGGCGAGCTTCTCCGCCATCTCCTTTTTGTTCACCTGTGCCTCCTTTTGAAGCTTGGCGCCCGGCTCCAGCGTCACCGGGGAGCTCCCGGACGTCCCGGGGCCACGCCCAACTTAGCCCCGAGGGCTTGATTTTTCGGTCATCTCGTGACTTCGAGGCCTGCGACGAACACGCTCCATGCCAGATCCGAGTCGGGCCGTCGTACGAGATCACCGGGATCATCCGAGTCGAGGACCACCAGATCGGCGGGTCCGCCCAGGTGCACCCACCCCCGCTCCCCGTCGCCCAGCGCCATCGCACCACCCCTCGTGACCGACCACAGAGCCCGGTCGAATGACACCCCGGCCAGATCGACGGCGGCCATCAAGGCGACCCCCATCCCCGACAGGAGGCGTTCCTCCGGATCGGAGAACGTGGCGATGGCAGTCCTGTCTCCCCCCGCCCAGTGATTGCGAACCAATCCGGGTTCCCACCACGGGACGATGCACGGCGGGCCGGCGGGTCCAGCGGCGCCAGGTGTGACACCGGAAACCGAGCGCGCGCCAGACACAAACGGCAGACATGCGGCCGATTCCGGCTCGAGGCAGGTGACACGGTACGGCAGAGGTCGCGTCGCCGCGACGGCTGCCTCGAATTCCGAGGCGTCTCCTCGGCAGGTGACGGCGACTGAGTCAACGAGCCTGGAGGCGGTCGGCACCATGACCCGCGCCGTCTCCGACGCCGGGATATCGGGATCGAGGCACCACGTCACGACGACTCGCATCGCCATCCGGTCGTCGAGGGACCTCCCGACAGCCATCCGCAACGTCTCCGCGGTGGGGACGGGGCTACCGCCCACCGCAACACCGACGCACGTCACGCCGCGCGCCTGCATCGCCCGCAGTGCGCTCGCTCCGCGGTCGGCGAGTTCCAGGGGATCGGGCCGGACATCCGACGTCGATCCAACGACGCGAACCGTCGGGTCCACGAACCCGGGTACGACGACCCGTCCACCGCAGTCCATCACCGCCAATTCGGTGTATGGGTCGGGCAGCTCCGCCGGCGGGCCGATCCACACGATCCGCCCCCTGCGGATCGCCACCACGACGCCGTGGAGGACCCCCAACAGGCCACCGTGGCGGCCATCCATCGTCACGAGGCTGCCGATCGAGGTGAGGAGAACGTCGGGTTCCGGCGCCTCGGGCTCCGCCAGCACGCTGACCGCGAGTTCGGCGCAATCTGCGCAGATGGCGATGCCGTCGGGTCCGGAGAGGAGCCGCCGTCCTGGGGCGCCTACCTCAGCACAGAACGAACAACGTGTCATTGACCCTCTTCATCGAGAGGAGGGTATCGCCCTGACGACGGAACGCCGTCGCGATATGAGGCTGAGCCCCACCAAGGTCAGGCTCGCAGAAGCGGGCGCCGCGATCCCGGCGCCACCGGTGATGAGCGCACGAATGACTGCCTCGAAGACCCGGAACGGGAGCGGGCCCTCCGAGGAGACAGCGGAGTTGGCTTCGGACCACGCCCACGAGCCGACCACACCGCCGATGCGCCCGGGGTCCGCGCGACGGCCCGATACCGGCTGCGGGACGGCGTCAGGGATCCGGCTGAAGAAGATCAGGCCGTTCGAGATCCGCTGCGGGGGTCCAATGAGTGGCTGCTGAGGATCGGTCGGCCCGGACGAATACAGTCCGACCCCGGCGCCATTGCGAGGAGGGAGCGTGGTGCTCGAGCTACCTGGCGTTGCTCCAGCCTCAATGGTGGTGATCGTCGTCTCCGGGGACGACGTGCTCGGAGCCGAGGAGGTTGTCGTGGTGGTCGTCGGCTGAGGGGCCACGGTGGTCGAAGGGGCGGCCGACGCCGTCGACGTCGTCGACGGTGCCACACTCGTCGACGGGGTCGACGCCGTCGTAGAAGTGGTCGACGGCGCGGGTACGGAGTCCGGAACCGTGGTCGACGTGGTGGTCGAGGTGCCTTTGCCCTTGCCCCGCCCGTTGTCCGAGCCTCCACCATCCTGTGCATTGACGCTCTGGAGTGAACCCGGCGATGCGAGCACGGGGGCGCACAAGACGAGCATCGCGGAAATCACGACCGCTGCCATCAATGAACGTGTGCCCCTGCCCATCGAGATCTCATCGGCAGTGGATCGCCCGGCCTTGAGCACGAGAGGAACGGCATCAAGCAGCGGTCGATTCCTTCCGAAATAGCCTCATGGCGCGGCGAACCCCGGGGCAGGGCAAGTCCATTCTCATCGTCGTGGCGATCGCGGCCGTGGCCGCCGTGGCCGCGGCTGTCTTCGCCGATGCCAGCCAGGCGGCGCGGGTGGCGAGCGACGGGGAGATCGTCGTGTCTGCGGAACGCCTCTCGGCCGCGATATCCGCTGTCCGATCGAACCTGGGTATCACTCTGGTTCTCGTGGAGGCCGACCGAGCCGGAGTCGAGGTCGAGGACGACATCGACGAGGCGGCTCGGAGCGTGGTGGAATCGCTGGAAGGTTTGACACCGCTGGCGGCGACGCTCGACGACAAACTCGCGGATTCACGTCACAGGGATCTGCTTGATACAGCCAGGACGACCACCACGAAGATCCTGAGACAGGCTTCCGAGGCGCGGACGAGCACCGAGATAGCGGCTGCCAGGGAGGCAGCGGTCAATACCGCCATCCCGGCCCTCGCCGACGCCGAATCTGCCGCGTTGGAAGAGGCACGGAGGGCTCAGGCGCGTATCGAGGCGGAGCAGAGTCAGGCCGGAGCGGCGGCAAGGGCATCGAGCCTCGTGGTCGCACTCATCGTCCCGGCGATCGCGGCTTGGGCCCTGTGGACGGCTGCCCGCAGGCGGGAAGAGCGGATCGAGCTCCAGTCGGAGGTCGAGAAGAACCAAGCCCTGGTCCATGCCCGCGACGAGCTGATCGCCGGCGTCAGCCACCAACTCCGCACGCCGCTGACCGCCATCACCGGCTACAGCCACGCGATCACGGAGAGCCCCGACGACGAGATCCTTCGCAAAGAGGGCATGGAAGTCATCCGATCCCAGGCGACCGAACTGACCCGCATGATCGATGACCTCGTGGTCATGGCCCGACTGGAGGACGGAGCTGTCGAGGTTCACGCCCAGCCGTTGGATCCCGTGCCCGAGATCCGATACGTAACGAAGACGGCGGAGAAGGCCGGAGGCCGTATCCAGCTGTCGACGCTCCCAGGGAACGTCATGGTGGATCGGCTCCGCCTGCGACACGTCCTGACGAACATCGTCTCCAACGCGGTCCGTCACGGAGGACCGTCGATCGTCGTGAAGGCGGCACCCACCGACCGCTGGTACCGGATCGTCGTCGCAGACGACGGCGATGGCCTGCCGGTCGACCAACTCGGATCGGTGTTCAGACCGTATGTCCACAGCCCCAAGGACACGCTCCTTACGGGGACTCTCGGCCTGGGCCTGGCGGTCGCCAAACAGCTGGCAGACCAGATGCACTGCAATCTGTCGTACGAACGACTCGATGGATTCACGCTGTTCGTCCTCGACGTTCCACTGACCGCCACCCCGCCGGACTGACAGCCCGTGCACTTGCTGAAGTGCCATCGGAGCTCAGTGCGACGCCGACCTGCTCCGACGCCGCTCCGTCAGCTTGCGAATCGCCCTCCAGAACCTCCACACCACCCAGCCGGACGCAAGCGCAAACACGATCGCGATCACCAATGCGATCACCGGAAACGCCAGCGCCAGCACCGTCAACCCCGACGCCACTCCGTCTTCGAACACCGACAGCGTGAGGTTCGAGACCGGCTCGGGTGAGGTGTTGACCGCAGCGCGCGTCGAGGCTTTGGCCGAGTGGGCGGTGAGCGCCAGCGCCCCGGCAACAGCCGCCCCGGCCGCCTCTCCGATGCTGGCAGAGTCACCTGCGATCACGTAGCCCAACGCCGCCGCCCCCACAGGCCGTACCACGGTGTGTATCGCGTCCCAGACATTGTCGAGATAGGGGATCTTGTCGGCCGCGAACTCAACGAAGAAGAGCACGCCTGCGGTGATGAGGACATCGGTCCGTGTCAACACGTCGGGCACGTCGGCCCAACCGAAGCGGCCGGCCATCCCGATTATGAGCGTGACCGCGTAGAGGTTGAGCCCGGATGCCCAGCCCCCTCCGGCGATCAGGCCGATGGCATCCACTGCCTACGGTCGCACGATGTAGAGGACGACGGTCAACCCACCGTCCTCGCCGCCCCCGAGGCCCACCCCGACCACGTCGTTGAGCCAAGCCAGATCTTCATTGCCTGTCTCAAAGGTCAGCAGCTCCTGCGGGTGCGCCTCGGTCGGGCTCTTCACGATGCTCACGCCGGTTCCCCGGTAGGCCACAGTCTCTCGCTTGGTGCCGATGGTCGCCCGGATGTCGAGCGCCATGTTGCCGTCGGATCGAACGGTGACGTAGTCGACGCCACTGACGGGACGTTCGCCCTCCCAGTGAGGGCTCGTGGCCGTACCTTCGAAGGCGAAGTCGAGACGTGTTCCACCCGGCATGTTGCCTAGCATCCGGGGGGCCATGGTGGCGCGAATCGTGCAGAACTCTTCGAGGGTGGGCATCTTGATTTCCTCCTTGGGACGAGTCAGTTTTCGGGGAGCATCTCGGGTGGAAGCTGTCCTCCGAGCGCCAGTTCCATGACGGTGCGGTAGAACGGGAGTGGCTCGTCGACGAACCGCAGCGACGAAAGAGCCTGGTTCTGGCCCGCCGACTCAACGAAGAAGTGGCCGTAGTTGAGGACCCTTCCGAGCAACGTCTGGTCGTATCGCATGTCGGTGAGGGCGCGGAGCGGGAGCGTCGACCGGCGTTCCGTGATCAGTCCGGATCTCATCATGATTCTCTTGTCGGTGAGGAACAACCTCGTGACCAGATAGTCGACGAAACCCTTGGCTCCCACGACGACGACCAGCAGGACGACGGCGGTGAGCCGCACACCGGTGTCGAGGGCGAAATGCGAAGCCAACGCCAGGACGGCGATGACCGCCAGCACCGGGACGAAACCCAACTCGCCGGCGTAGCCGCGTGCCCGCACCCACTGCACACCGACAACGACAACCGGGATGATCCACAAGCCGAGGGTGCCCGAGAAACCGATCCACATCGCCAGCGCCACCACCGACATTCGCAGGAGAGGTAGGGCGGCGGTAATGGGATGCAGCCGGGACGAAATGACGATCTTCTCGTTGAACGAGAGGTACGAGACCTCGCGTTCGCGCCTCCAGCTCATGACGTCGGATGCGTTGCGCGTGGCCTTCAAGACGGCTCAGACTCCGTTGATGACTTCCTTCGCCCCGTTGGCGATGTCGCCGAGCAGGTCGATGGTGCCGGACACGAGCTTCGTGGCGGCGGCAGGGTCTTGAACGACCAGATAGAGGAGCAATGCGATGATGCCCCAGCCAAGAACTTTCTTCACGGGATCCTTCTCACGGTCGGGATTTCGTCTGACATGACCCGCCCGCCGGTTCCGGTGCCAGCACGCCAAGCATAACGGTCTCGGCGGGCGAATCGAGTCAATCGGACCTCCAACGGCCCGGCAGAGTCGGGGCGCCCTCAGCTCACGAGCTCGCGCAGGAGACGCCTGGTGGCCGGAGTCGACGGTTCCAGGCGGCGCAGCACCCGTCGTACCCACTTGGCAGAGCACACCACCACCGGGTTCTCCCCGTCGACGACGACTCGAGGGCGCCCAACCATGTGAGTGATGCACAGAATGGCGGTCACGTGCTGGTCGAGCCCGGCCGCCGACCTCAAGGCGGCCGCCCCCCGTGTGGCCTGGCGAACCGCCCTGCCCGGAATGGGGCGCCCGCCCGCCGACACGGCGCCATCACCGAGAACTCGTAGGCGGCCTTGGCCACGCTTCACCTCTATGGCGGCGACGCACGGCTCAAAGACGACAACATCGACATCGAACCTGGCCCCCGGGGAACGCCAGCCGAACACAGCCGCCGTCCGCCAACCGAGACGCGAAGCCACCAAGCGCTCCCCCGCCTCCCCGGCGATGGCCCTCCCCACCCGCCGGTCCGACACCTTCCACACGAGTACAGCGGCCACCACTCCACTCCCCGACCACTGGGTGGGAAGGTCACTCCAGAGAAGACCTACCACGGCAAGAACGACGCTGGCTGCCGCCGCCAATCGGCGCCGCCGCCACATCCTCGCCAAGCGTCGCGGGCCTACGCCGGCCCGTCGCGTCATCATGGAGTCGACCGTATCCGAGGGCTGTGACAGAAAGCCCTGCCTTCACGCCGGTGCAAGGCTCCCGGCGAGCACGATGGTGGGCAGCGTGCACACGACGGTGGTTCCGATGCCGACCTGCGACTCGATCCTCGCCTCGCCCCCATGCCCACGGAAGACCTGTCGCACGAGGGGTAGCCCGAGCCCGGTTCCGGGAATGTCGGCCTCGTGTGCGGTCGAAGCGCGATAGAAGCGATCGAATACGGCCTCGACTTCGGACGGAGGAATCCCCACGCCCGTGTCGCTGACCCGGATCGTTGCCACCCCGCCGTCGACAGAGACGCTCGCGGTCACCCGACCCCCGACAGGAGTGAACTTCACGGCATTCGAGATCACATTCAGCAGCGCCCGTTCCAGCTGCCTTCTGTCGCCAACGGTCGTCGCGCTGGACCCCCCCACCTCCAAGGCAATGCGTTTACCCGCGGCCACCGGCCGCATCACGTGGGCGGCGGACTCCACGACGGCCAGGACATCGAGGTTCTCGGGATCGGCGGCGCCGCGACCTTCGGCCCGCCACAGGTCCAGGAGATCGTTGACCATCTCGAGGAGTTGACCGGCCGCCCCTTCCACCTCGCCCAGGACCTCGTCGACCTGCCCGGCGATCTCCCCGAACGCCTTCGACCGTACGAGCTCCAAGTAGCCGATGACTGCAGTCAGCGGGCTCCTCAACTCATGGGTCACGTTTTCAATGAATTCGCCTTTCATCGCCTCGAGCTCATAGCGCTCTGAGATGTCGGAGGCGACGATCGAGAAGTATCTGACCTCTCCCGCATCCGAGCGATGGGCGACAACCGTCTGGCGCAGCGGTAGGTGAACGCCGTCTTCCATCGCCAGCACCGTCTCCCCGCGCCAGCTTCCCTCCTCGGCGGCGACCCTGACCGCGTCGCCCGACAAGAGCCCCGCCCCCGCCCAAGGTCCCAACGTCTCATCGTCGCCCGCCCCGATCATGGCGCGGCCGGCATGGTTCAGGAACAGCAGACGCCCCTCAGGGTCGGTCCACCCCACCAGGTCGGGCGATGCATCGATGATCTCTGCCGACCGTCGCAGGGCTGCCGCCGTGGCCGTGGTCTCGGTGAGATCACGACAGACGATCGCCCAGGTCGGCCGTCCAGGCGTGCGAATCGCTCCCACCGTCACCTCGATCGGCAGGAGCGTGCCATCCGAGTGCAGGGCATCTGTTGTCACGACTCTCGGCGAGGAGCCGGCCCAATCATGTGGAAGATCCGGGATCAGGCGTCTCAGATCGAGGTCGGGGACCGCCCGGCCAAACAACCTCTCGGCGGTCGGGCTCGCCGTCATCACCATGCCGTCGGAGTCGACGATCAAGATCGCATCTCGGAGGATGCCCACCA
Organism: Acidimicrobiia bacterium; assembly: GCA_029865445.1. Taxonomy (GTDB): domain Bacteria; phylum Actinomycetota; class Acidimicrobiia; order Spongiisociales; family ZC4RG35; genus JAOUGY01. Next base: position 17,698 of record JAOUGY010000019.1, read on the forward strand.
CACCGGCCAGCAGGGCGTCGGCGTGCCATCGTGCCGAAGCCTCGATAGCCAGCCCCGCGGCAGCTGCGTGCACGAGGACGACCGCGAGCGTCAAAGCGAGAGGCGGCGATCCCGCACCGCTCCAGGCGGTCACCGCGTACAAGGCAGCGGTAGCGATCACCGTGGAAGCCATGACGGTCACACGATGGCCGACCGTCGTGGCCAACCATCCCAGCGCGAGCACCGGGATCACGTAGGGCTCCGGCCTCCCAAGCCCCAAACCAAGCGCCGCGCCGACTGCACACGAAACCCCGGCGACGAAAACGGCCCGAACCAGAGAGGCAACATCCCAGCGGTGGTGCCATCCGCCCGATCGTGCCCATCGAATGCCGACCCACACACCGGGTGCGACGATCACCAACCCCGCGCCGTGACCTGACAGCCAGGCCGGGATGAAACCGCTTGCCGTCAGCAGCGCAAAAGCACCGGCTCCCACCAACGCTCCCGCCACCGAGCTCCCGGCCCACTTTGCCCACCATGAGGCAGAGTCGGGACGGACGAGCGGGTCGACAAACATCCGAAACAGACCCGCCGCAATCGTCAACTCGAACCCGGTCCCCACGATCGTCGCAAACGTTTCCCGGAACGACGCTCCCCCGAGGCCGGCGACCACCCCGGCCGTGATCGCAAACCATGCGGCGAGAGATCGGCCGCGGCCGCGGTGGATGGCCACCAGCGCGACCGCCCACCCGGCTTCCGGAGCGAATCCGACCAGTGTTTCACCGAGCGCCAGACGTGACAAGCCGGCCAGCGCCAGGAATCCGATGACGGCCCGAACCGCGGGCGACCTGCGCATACCCTCCCTGTCGGCGAGCCGAAGCCCGCCGATAGCGATCGGCGCTCAGACCACGGACACGGTCTGCTTCGCCCTATCCGCATCGCCCCGGCGGCGGTGCCAGCGTTCCCAGAGGACGAGCAGCGAAGGCAGGACCAGGACGGAACCCGCCAGCGACAGGGCGATGGCGTATGCCGTCACCTGACCCATCTGCTTGAACGGCGTGAGAGTCGATGTGACGAGAATCCCGAACCCGGCGGCGGTCGTGAACGCAGAGCCCGCAAGCGCGCCTCCCGTGTGACGGGTGGTCGAGCGGATGGCAGCCTCGATGTCGTCGAACCGGTTCCGGTCCTCTTCGAACCGGCGAGCCAGGTGGATCGTGTACGGAACACCGATGCCGACGGCGAGGGCGGCGAGCGTGGCGGTGACCGGACCGAACGGGATTCCGCTGACGAACATCAACCCGAACGTCCACAACACGACGAGCGCCACCGGGATCATCGTCAACACCCCGAGGAACGGTCGCCGGTTCTCGAACCAGAAGTTGATGACGAGCACGATCGTGGCGGCGATGATCGTGTACAGGAGCGAGCTGACCTGGGATTCGGACAACGCGCCGACAACCACGTCGGAGATGATCTGCTGGCTGGTGGGAACGGCAGTGACGCCGTCGATCGAGGTCAGCGGTTCGAGGGCTGTGATCAGATCTTCGCGGAGCTGACCGGCGCCCCGTTCTCCGGCCTGGGTGCCGATCTCGATCTGGATGGCATCCACGGCGCCGGTTTCTGCAACGTGGCGGACCCGCGTCATCTGCTCGCCGGCTGCCTCGGCTGCCAGGTCCCACAAACCGGCGACGTCTGCTCCCTGACCCACCGATCCGTCTTGGGAAAGCCCCAACGACACCGCCTGCGTCGCCAGTTCCAGATTTGCCGGCGGCTGCCCGGGGGCGGCGGGAGCGAGCAGCTGTTGAAACACACCCACCGGGTCGGTGGCCTGGGCCACGTCGCCGAATGGTGTGGGAATCGTGATCACGTTCTCGGTCGACACGAGGTTGTCCCTGACCGCAAGCACGGCGTTGTAGACCTCGGGTGTGGCCAGGTCTCCTCCTTCGGGAGCCGTCACCAGCACCTGGGTGGTCTCGCCGAAGCCGCCTCCGAACTCCTCGTCCAGAATGTTGAACGTCTCGACGATCGGCGAATCGGCGGGCAGAAAATCGGTGAACGAGAACCTCGTCTCGAGCTGCGAGAGCCCGTAGGCGCCCAGTGCCCCGAGGGCGAGCATCACCACGAGCGTCGGAATGGCGAGTCGCTCCGCGAGCACCGCGGTCTTCTCCATGATCCGCGGGAGCAGCCGCTCTTCCGACGACGCGCGGAATCCTTCCACCGGCAGGGTGCCCTGCGACTCCGCCCTCCGGTCCAAGACCAACCGCAGGGAGGGAACGAAGGTGAGCATGAGTACGAACGAGGCGAAGATCCCGATGGCGGCGAGGATGCCGAAGTCCTTGAGCGCAGGTACCGGGTTCACGACGTTCGTGAGAAACCCGATCACCGTCGTGAGCGTCGCAAGTGTCAGTGCGACACCCGAGGTCCCGATCGCTCGTTGGATACCTCGTTCGACGCTCTGTCCCTCGCCCACCTCTTCTCTGTACCGCGAGATCAGGTGAATCCCGTAGTCCACTCCCAGGCCGATGAGCAGGACCGGCACGATCTGAGCGATCTCCGTGAACGGACCCACCCAGCCCAGCTTCTGAGCGATGGTGCCGATGCCCTGCATCCAAACGATCGCCATGATGATGGTCAGCATCGTGACCGCCATGTCGGCCACGGCTCGCCTGATCGACTTGCCGCGACCGGATACCGGGCGCATCCAGTACACGAAGATCAGGATGGCGATGATGATGGCGAAGGCGGACCCGAACAGCCGACCCAACTCGCTCTCGAAGCCGACGTCCTCGCCGAACAGCAGACCGAAGGAGAACGGCCGGATCTCGAGCCCTTCAGGGAGGTCGACGTCACTCAACGCGGCAGCGACGGCCTTCTCGCGTTCGATCTGAGCGTCGAGAGCACCGTCGCCGTCTCCGTCCACGCTCTCCACGAAGACGAGCATGAGGCCTGCTTCGTACCTGCCGTCCTCGTCCTTGTCCGCCACGAGTTGTCGGGCAAAACCGAGCTGTGCCTCTGCCTGAGGGTCGGCCAGGGTCTGTTCGTAGATCTGCTTGACCTGATCGTCGCTCAACCCATCGAGCGGGATGCCCTGCGCCTCGGCGGCGAACTGGACCGGCGCCAGGAACGAGAACACCGGCTGAGGCCGCTCAGGTCTCACCGACAGGGTCTCCCCCGCCTCTCCCGACAACAGGTTGCCGATGGCCG
>JAOUGY010000020.1 GCA_029865445.1 Acidimicrobiia bacterium
CTCCGTTTGAACCATCACAACCATCAACCCGATCTGAGGCGTGTGCCGGAGGACGTCGAGAACGAGACCGGTCCCGACGTTGTACGGGAGGTTGGCGACGAGCTTCCACGAACCCGGCCCGAGTTCGGCCCCGAGATCCACCGACGTCACATCCTCGAATCGGAGGTCGACGTTCGGATGGGGCTTCAGCACCTCGATGAGGAGAGGCTCTAGCGACCTGTCTACCTCGTAGGAAACGACCCTCGCGGCACGAGAGGCAAGGGCTGCAGTGAGCGTTCCCGTCCCCGCGCCGACCTCGACCACGTTGTCGCCCGATGTGATGGATGCGGTTGCGACGATCTTCTCGGTGATGTTGGGATCGGCGAGAAAATGCTGGCCCAACGACTTGCGAGGTTTCAGGCCGTGACGCTCGAGCAGCGCCCGCACCTGTGTTCTGGTCTGGGCGATCATGGGCGCCCGAACACCGTGCGCGCACGCTCCGACGTGGCGCCGGCAACGGCGTCCACGCCCATCCCCCAAACCTTCGCCAACGCCTGGCCCACCAATGCCACCCAGGCAGGCTCGTTCGGCTCCGACCGGTGAGGAGGGGGACTGAGATACGGAGTGTCGGTCTCGACCATCGCTCGTTCGGGGGGTACCAACGCCGCGCCCAGTCTCACGGTGTCACCGGTCTCGAATGCAACCGGGCCCGCGAACGAGAAAGTGACCCCGAGGTCGAGAAACCTCCGCGTCCATCTCGGGCCTCCCGTCCAGCAGTGAAGAACGGTCAACGGTGCGGCACCGGAACGCTCGACCATCTCGAAGACGTCGGCGAACGCGTCACGGCAGTGGACGATGAGGGGCTTGTTCATGTCGAGAGCAAGCTCGATGTGAGCCTGGAACGAGCGGCGCTGCGCATCTCGAGGCGACAAATCGCGGTAGTAGTCGAGGCCTGTTTCTCCGAGGGCCGCCACCATCGGTGCGAGCGCGGCGATGGCCTCCCACTGGCTTTCGAAATGCTCGGCGTCGTGGGGATGGAGGCCTGCCGTGGCCGCCACCCGGCCCGGGTATTCGGCCGCCAGCGCCACCGAGGCCGCCGACGAGGCGGCGTCGATGCCGGGAGCGACGATCCAGTCGACCGCCTGGGCGCGCTCGAGCAGCTCCGCCGCCGGACGCCGATCGAGCTGAAGATGACAGTGGGTGTCGACCCAGACCATTCGAACCAATCTAGGGCCTCGCAGACGTCACGCGGGAACGGCCAGGGGTAAGGTGACCGCAGGGATACCACCCATCAGGAGAGGGGTGCTCGCGAGATGGAATCGGGAATCGCACGCAAGATCGACGATCTCGGCAGGATCGTCATTCCGGCTGAAACCCGCCGTATGTTCAACATCCGGGAGGGTGATCAGCTGTCGATTTCCATCGAGGGCTCCAACATCGTGCTGAGGAAACTCGACAGCACTTGCGTGTTCTGCGGCACCACCGATCACGTGACGGCGTTCAAGGAGCGCGGTGTGTGCTCGAGCTGTCGCAACCAGCTGGTCTAGCGAGTCAATCGACCACCAGCGCTTCGTAGACGGACCGGCGCGAGACCTTGCGACGCTCGGCCACCTGACGGGCAGCAGCCGAAACCGACATTCCCCCGACGACGAGAGAGCGCGCCTCCTCGATGGCGGCATCGATGTCGGGGGCTTGTGGAGGTGCACCCTCGATGACGAGTGTGTACTCGCCGCGCGGGTTGTCCGCTGCGCCCGCAGCTTCGCCCAAAGTCGACCACACGACCTCCTCGTGCATCTTCGTCAGCTCCCGGACCACGCACACCGGGCGCCCCTCACCGAGAGCCTCTGCGAGGTCGGTGAGGTCGTCTCCCAAACGGTGGGGAGCGCAGAAGAGGACCATTGTTCGCGGCTCCTGAGCGAGCTCTTCGAGCCGCTCGGATCGATCACGCCCTTTGCGGGGAAGAAAGCCCTCGAAAACGAAGCGATCTCCGGTCATTCCCGACACCGCCACCGCCGACGTGACTGCGCTCGGGCCAGGGATGGTGGTCACCCTGGCGCCGATCTCCCGAGCCATGGCAACGGCATGGGCGCCCGGGTCCGAAACCACCGGTGTGCCGGCGTCGCTGACGAGCGCAACCGTGTCGCCGGACGCCAGCCGCTCGACCAGCTCTTCGCTCCGGGTTCGTTCGTTGCCGAGGAAGTAGCTGCGGAGCGGTGTTGACACCCCCAACGCGTCGAGCAGGATCCGGCTCCTCCGTGTGTCTTCGGCGAAGACCACATCGGCGGTGGCCAGGGCCTCGGCCAGCCGGGGTGGCGCATCGGAGAGGTTGCCGATCGGAGTGGAGCAGATGACGAGGGTTCCCGGCACGAGGCGACCTTAGAGGCCGCCACGGCCTCAGCGTTGCACCTCGGTTCTCACGAGGGTGGCACCGACCACCGGGCGGGGAGCCGTGACTGGCCCTTCCAGGATCCAGACAGCGCCGCGCAGGGTGATCACCCGCCGCGGAGCCACGATCGCCACCTGGGTCACGGTCATCGTGTCGGACAGCCCGGCCGCCCAGATTGGCTCTCGCATCCCGAACCCGTGCACGGAGTTCGTGGGCAGTAGCAAGTATCGACCGGCGGCCCGCGGACGCAACCCCCGGAACCGCTCACCGAACCGTTCGGCCACGATCACCGGGCCGAAGATGGTGCCATCGGTCGCTTCCAAGAACACCGTCTCAAGCTACGGGGATCGCCTCACACGTTCCAGGGTGTCACTGGCTGAGTGCGGCCGTAAGGGTGGCGCCGGCGGATGGATCGGACGCCACCACCCAGCGCAGCTCGGCCCCCTCGCGGGAGACGAACGCGTAATCGTCGGCGGTGAAAACGCCGCCGGCGTCGGGGGCGGCTCCCAGCACCGCTTCGTGATATTCGATGAGCGCTTGTTCGAGTTCGGTGGTGTCCTGCTCGGAGTCACCCTGATACACCAGAACGAGGGCAACATCGGTGCCGTCGAAGAACAGGTCGTAGCGGTCGCCACCCCAGCCCTCTGCGGCCTCGGGGCGGCCCCCGAGAATCTGGTTGAACATCAGCTCGAAGCTCAATTCGCCCCACACCGAGCCGTACGACCTCTGGTAGCCGTCGAGGGCCACGTCGAGGAGCGAGATGACAACGGGTTGGTCACGTCCGTAGTCCTCGGGCGTGAGGATCTGCTCGGTGGACACCGGCCGATCGGAGTAGGCGGCGTCGACGGCCTCGCGACCTCCGAGGTTCTGCAGTCGTTCCACGAACACCTGTCCGCTCACGTATGGGAACAAGAGCGACTCTTGCAGGAAACGGGGCGCGGAATCGAGCGCCGAACTGTCGACGGCGAGCGACTCCTCGATCACTTCACGCTGCTCGTCGATGGACAGCCCTCGAAGGTACGACAGCTCCGTCTGGACCGCGTCACCTTCGACGACTGCCTGGAAGGCCGACGCCTCGTCGTAGCGCTCTCCGTCGATGAGCTCGTCGTAGATGTCGCCGATACCGAAGTGCTGGTCGGCGAGGGCGTGGGTCAGCTCGTGGACGATGGTCGACCGTTCGAGGGCCGAGAATCCCTCCGACCGCATGGGCACAACCATCTCCAGCGTGTCGGTGTCGTAGAAACCGGCGACCTGCTCGCCGAGGACGTCGGTGTAGAGCGACATGAGGTCGGTTTCATCGTCGAGGAGACCCAACGTACGGAAGAGCGCCTGGTCGACATCGACGAACTCGGTGTCCTCCTCGATCCCCTCTCGAACCAGGGCTTCCAGTTCGTCCGGCGTCACGACGTTGATCTGAGGAGGGTCGACGAAATCGAGGCCACGCAGCTCTTCGGTGGTCGCTATCAGTTCCGACAGTTCGGCCTGGAGTTCCGGGCTGAGCTCTTCGATGCCCGGCGCCTGAGCCGTGGTCGTGCTGGCTTCCGCCACCGTTGTCGATGTGTTCGTGGGCGGCGCCGTCGAGGTGGTCGCAGTGTCGGCGGCTCGAGTGCAGGCCGCAGCACCCATCAATACGGCGAGCAACAAGGCGTTCGTCTTCATACCGGCAACCTAACCCCGATGTGACCCAATGGTCATTCATCGGCCGGCCCCGGATCGAGGTCAACCCCAAATGGTCCGAGCCCAGGTGCGGGCTCGGACCATTGATCTCAGCCCCCTGCGACCGTCGTAGTGGCCTGTTCCTCCTCGGCGGTGGTCGTGGATTCCTGTCCGACCGTGCTGACGGTCGTATCGTCGGTGGAAGAGGACGAACCGTCGCCCACTGTTGTCGGCGTGGAGTCAGTCGTGGTCGGCGTCGACTCTGCCGCCCCGAAGTCGGGGAGCCCCACCCGTGGCGGGGGCACGGTCTGCCGGCTGTCATCCATCCGCTCCAACGGATACAGATTGGTCACCGGGGCTCCGTACCGATCGACCCGATACCTCACGGGCCCCCACCAGTCGTAGAACATCGCTCCGTCGAAGCTCACCGAACCCGGATCGGGGTTCACGTCGAACGGCCGGCCGTTCTGGTCGTACAGGAGCACCTCGACGGGGTTTCCTTCCCGGTCGTAGGCGTACACGTTCGATACTTCGGGCACGGTCTGGAGGACCTGGGAGCCCTCCGACCACGGGTCGTCGATCCACACCGGATTCAGCAGCGCGAAGAGCGCCAGCACGACGGTCGCCGCCGTCGCCACGATGTCGAGATGTCTCCACCGCCGATCCGATCGGCGACCGTCGACCCACACCGAGGCAACGGTGGCGAGGCCGGCCATCGCGGAACCCCAACCCAGGAAGCGCCCCCAGGGAATCAGGAACGAGATCTGGCCTCCGGGCCAGTGGGTCCCGAGCCACCAAATGGCAGACATGGCGATCCAGCCGCGTGTCCACACCCAGACGATCCGGAGATCCGACCGGTGCCGGTGCCACGGCGCCGCCGCAGGGTGCTCGGCCACACGATGCAGCGTTCGACGACCCTTCATGGCGGTCCGCCTGAACAGCCCGGGTCGAGAGACGATTCCGGCGCTGTGACGGAACTCGGAAACGAAAGCGCCGGCGTCACCCAGAGCCTCGGTGGGGTCCTGGCTTCCGAGTTCGCCGAGATGTTCCTCCAACTCAGAGAGGATCGCCTCGCGGTCTTCCTCATCGAGATCCCGCAGTCCCGACCGAACGGCCTCGAGGTATTCGACCGCCGCTCGGGAGAGGGTGACGTCGATCTTCATGCGACCTCCTTCAACAGATCACTCATCACCGAGGAGAAGTGTTTCCAGGTCTTGGCGGAGCGCTCCAGAAGCTCACGACCCGACGCGTTGAGGCCGTAGTACCTGCGGGCCGGGCCCTCCTCGGAGGGGACGATCTCCGAGGTCAGGTGGCCGTTGTTGAAGAGGCGGCGCAGGGTTCCGTACACCGACGCCTCCCCCACCTCGTCCAGGCCGGCCTCTCGGAGGCGCCGTACGAGGTCGTACCCGTATGTGCGTTCATCGCTCAGCGCGGCCAACACCGCCGTGTCGAGCACACCCTTCAGGACTTGCGTGGTATCCATCGAACCTCCTCACTCGGTATCTCGTTGTGGACGCTACTACGCGGTGGAGAGTACCACGGACCGCGAGAGAATCGATGTATTCGGAGGGACCCTCAATGGCCACGACACACAGAAGCCCCAGGTGTGGGCCTGGGGCTTGGCTCATGACATGAGCCGAGAGTCTGCATCGCAGACTCCAAGGAACCGGATTCCATCCGGTTCCCGTGGAGGTGAGGGGATTTGAACCCCTGACTTCTTCCGTGCGAGGGAAGCGCTCTGCCGGGCTGAGCTACACCCCCATGAAGGGATCGGCATTTTAACCCCTCGGAGGCACGCCTCCATCCCAGGATTCCAATCGTCGCTCGGAGGGCCGAATCACAGGTGCCGTTCGAGGTCGCGGCGCAGCCGCTCCTGCACGGCGGTGGCCGTCAGATCCGACCGGGATCGCTCCACCAACGATCGGGAAACATCGGTGGTACGCCGCAACCCCGACGTCATGCCGTCGGGATAGTCGAGGTCCGCCATCAGGTCCACGATCGAGTCCATCGAGGCAAGCAGCGATTCCGCCAGATCGAGATCACCCCGGCGCAGTGTGTCGAGCAGACGCCGCCGGCACTCCCCCACCGCCTCCCCCAGACCGTGCATGTACGGCACGGGGTCGATTCCCAGGTCGTCGGGGAGCGGGAGCCGATCGCCGGCGAACAGAGCGGCGGTGAGACGAGCCTCTGCGTACTCCTTCGCAGCGTCACCGATGAATCCGGCGTGCAGGATCGCCTGGTGGCCGGAGAGCGCCGTCATCGCCTCCTCCAGCAGACCCTGCGCCTCGGCCATGAGTTCCTCGGCTTGCTCGGTCTGGCCGCGGTGGAGGCTGCGGATGGCGTTGGCGGAGGCCCGAATCACCTTGCGACTGTTGGTCAGGCCCCGCTCGCGAGCTTTGAACCGTCCGTCGAGGACGGGTCGGACCGAGCGACCGATGGCGTCGAGGTCGGATTGATCCAAAGTCTCAGGAACCGGCGACGATGCGAACCGGTGGCTCGTCGGCGTCGTTGGGCCGGATGACGGCGTGGGTCTGAGCCACTCTCGCCGCCCGCTGCTGCTTCACCTGGAGCAGCAGCGCCACGTATGCCGCGATGAGCGCATCGACGAGTAGGTGGGCGACGAGCCACCACACCGAGGACGTGCTGAACGCCAGCACCAACAGGGCGGCGGCGACCGCCCCGAGGGCGAGCAGCGTGTTGCGCCGCCGGGTGCGGATCGAATCACGCGTCGACAGGCGCCCGGTGTTGTAGCTCCGGCGCTGGACATCGGCCATGACGTGGGTCCACCGGTCGAACTCCTCGGTGGAGTTCAACGGCGCGTTCCGGCGTCGACCGAAGAATGTGGGGAAGAGATAGATGCCCCAGATGGTGAGGATCACCAGGGCAGCGATCAGAAGTGGCGCGTCAGCCATGGCTCATGCACTCCGCCTCGACCTGTTCATGTTCAACTCGTGTACTCGCTGAGTGGTTCTAGGGGGGTGTCCCACCCATCAACATCACGTGACCAGTGCTTCACATGACCGGAGCAGATTAACCCAATGTTTGCCTGCGCGACAATCTTTCCGGGGTTCATGTTCGCCGCCAGGTCCCGGATCGTCCGCCGCTCTTTTCCAGGAGCCGGACCGATTCGATGGTGACACCCCGCTCTACACCCTTCACCATGTCGTACAGCGCCAGGGCCCCGGCTGCCACCGCCGTCATCGCCTCCATCTCCACGCCGGTACGCCCCACGGTGCGAGCGGTGACCTCGATCCGGGCACCGATCGGGTCCCTGTCGACGATCACATCGATGCCGGTGAGCGAGATCGGATGGCACAACGGGACGAGATCGGGCGTCCGCTTGGCGCCCATGATGGCCGCCAACCGCACGGAAGCCAGGGCGTCACCTTTGGGCAGCTCGCCCGAGAACAGCCGGTCGGCAACGCCGGCCGACATGGACACGACGCCCTCCGCCACCGCCACTCGTTCCGTTTCGGGTTTGTCTCCGACGTCCACCATGTGGACGTCACCGGCCGGCGTCAGATGCGGGAACTCGTCCGTCATCCCAACACATCCTCGTAGGTCCGAGTCTCGGACCACCGGAACATCTCCAACTCGACGACGGAGCCTTCATCGACCGACCCCGTCCCCACCGGGACGACGGCGAAGCCGTTGGCGTTGGCCGCCGCAGAGAGCACGTTCGAAGACTGCCCCCCGGCACTCGCGGCCACCCAGCGGCCGTCCTGCTCGGTCACGTTCATGCGGAGGAACACGGTTTTCTCGGGATCGGTGTGCACGTCATGGGCGAGCACACCCCGCAGACGGGGGCGGAACAGAAGCCGGCTCCCCATCATCGAAAGAAGCGCCGGGCGGGCGAACTGTTCGAACGCCACGAGCACGCTCACCGGGTTCCCCGGCAGGCCGAACAGCGGCGTCGAGCGGATCTGGCCGAAGGCGAAAGGTTTCGCCGGCTGCATCGCCACCCGCCACAGCTCGATGTCGCCGAGTTCGGTGAGCACAGCCTTCACGAGGTCGTACTCGCCCATCGACACCCCACCTGATGTCATCACGACGTCGCACTCCTCGGCGGCCCGAAGCAACGTCGACCGCAACAGTGTCGCGTCGTCGACGACTATGCCGTAGTCGTGGACCTCGGCCCCCAGCTCCGAGAGCAGACCTGTCAGGAGTGGCCGGTTCGCATCGCGGATCTGACCCGGTGCCAATCGCGGACTCTCCGGTGCGAGGACCTCGTCGCCCGTCGACATCACGGCGACCCGCGGACGCCGGAACACGGTGGGTTCGGCCACTCCGATGGCAGCCAGCACACCGAGATGGGCCGGCGTCAACCGCGTGCCGGTATCGAACACGAGATCACCGGACCGGACATCCCCACCGGCCTCTCGAACCGACGTCCCCGGCTCGGTGACCGCCATGATCCGAACGGCCCCGTCGCCCGGTTCGGTGTCCTCCACCTTCACGATGGTGTCGGCGCCTGGCGGTATCGGCGCGCCGGTCATGATCTTCACCGCGGTGCCGGGCTCCACGGTGGCAGTACCGACGTGCCCGGCGGCGACGTCCTCCAAGACCCGGAGGACGGTGGGCACCGCCGCGACGTCGGCTCCCTTCACGGCATAACCGTCCATGGCCGAGTTGGGAAAAGGCGGCACATCCTGGGTGGCGATCACGTCATCCGCCAGGACCAGTCCCACGCTGCTCCATACAGGCACCCGGCCCGGGGGCAGGCGGCCGACCGTAGCCAGCACCTGCCGCTGGGCCTCCGCGAGCGGCTTCACGATCCGAGGCGATCCCGCAACTGGGACTCGAAGGCGTAGCCGAACTTGGCAAGCCCCAGTTCCACCGAGGCCTCGAGGAGCCCCAGCGGATTCCCGACGTCGAGTAGGTCGGAGTCGGCGATCGAGCCCCGCAGACGTCCGCGCTTGCCCAACTCATCGATGGCATCCGTGAGCTGGATCTCTCCGCCGTGGCCGGGCTTGACTCCGTCGAGGATGTCGAACACCTCCGGAGTGAACAGATACCGGCCGATCAGACCCAGCCGGGACGGGGCCCGCTCCACCCCCGGCTTCTCGACGGCACCCGCCAACTCCAGCGGTTCGTCGTGCTCGCCACCCGCGGGGATCACGACACCGTACTTCGACAGGTACTCGTCGGAGAGTCGCCGCAGGCACATCACGGAGGTCTTGCCTTCGTCGGAACTGTCGACCAGCGCCGGAAGCACGTCCTTCCCCGGCCGGACGATGTTGTCGGCCAGCAGGCAGAAGAAGGGGCGGTCACGGACCACCTCCCGAGCCTCGTACACGGCGTGGCCGAGCCCGAGCGCCTCCTCCTGCACCACCGGGCGGATCCGGACGTGTTCGATGCCTGGGAGCCTGTTCTCCACGAGGAAGTGCTGTTGGATGAGATGGCCGACGTCGAGATCGACGACGAGCACGGCCTCGGTGGCACCGGCGCGGGCCGCCTCCTCGACGGCGTACTGAATCGCCGGGCGGTCGACCACCGTCAACAAAGCCTTCGGGACCACCCGCGTCGCCGGACGCATTCTCGTTCCCCGACCCGCCGCCGGGATCACAGCCACCTCGATGCGCTGACTCATGTGGGGACTTTCTGTTCGGAACCACTGATCATCCGTCTTATGTTCGGCGCGTGACGCACCACGATCAAGGCGAGCATTCCGCCGAGCCACGCCAGGGCCGCACCGCGCGTTCCCTGCCAGAACGCCAGCGGCACCGTCGCTACCACCGCCACCAGTGATGCGATCGATGCGACCTTGAACACCTTCGCCACCAATGTCCACAGCGCCGCCAGGATGAATCCGACGACGGGCACCGTGAACACAATGACGCCCGCGGCAGTGGCGACGCCCTTGCCTCCTTTGAAGCGGTGGAAGATCGGGAAACAGTGCCCTGCAACGGCGAGGAAGCCGGCGGCGAAGGCTATCGGCTGATTGGCGGGATCCCCGGCTCCCCCGGCGAGCCAGCCGATGGCCGCGGCGATCACACCCTTCAGAGCATCGCCGAGGAAGACCATCGCTGCGGGGCCGCGTCCCAGCGTCCGCAACACATTGGAAGCTCCGGGATTGCCGCTTCCCACCGAGTGGATGTCCACGCCGTGGGCGCGGGCCACGACGACCGCGAAGTCGAGGCTTCCGATGAAGTACGCGCCGATCAGCGCCAGCCAGGTGGGCATCGGCCACAGATTACCCCTTCACCCCACCTCACCTCCCCCGAGGCGTTCTCACGCACGAAAGGCAGCACATTGCTGCGTTTCGTGCGTCAAAATCGGGTTCAGGGGTGGGAGGGTGTGGATCCGCCCCGGTGGGGCACTTTCGGGAATAGGCACTGCGGGTACAATCGTTGTGTCCCACACCCCCAAAAGGTCCACGCATGCCCACATACGAATACCTCTGCAAGAAGTGCGGCGAGCAGTTCGAAGTGTTCCAGTCGTTCTCGGCCAAGTCGCTCAAGAAACACGACACCTGCGGTGGCGAAGTCCAGAAGGTCTTCCACGCCAGCGGAATCGTCTTCAAGGGATCCGGCTTCTACGTCACCGATTCCAAAGGCACGAAGCGTGCATCCACGCCGAGCTCGGACTCGTCGTCGAGCTCGGAGGCGTCGTCGAGCTCCAGCTCCAGCTCGAGCTCGAGCTCGACTTCCGACTCGGGTTCCAGTTCCAGCGACTGACCTCACCGCTCCGCAGGAGTGGGCCATCCGTTCGGTTCGCAGGCACCCGTGGTCTTCGTCTGTTGCATCATGATGGGGGCGGGTTCCCCGGCGGCCGGGCAGTCACGGTGACCGTGGTCGAAGCCATGACCCACCTCGTGGTTGATCATGTACGTCCGGTACTCCGCCAGCTTGCCCTCGAAATCGGTGGCGCCGTTCTCCCACCGCCAGACATTGAGCATCGCCCGCCGGCCGTCCCAACACGAGAAGATCCCCCCGGTGCGGAGCGGCAGACAGTACCGATCCACGGTGGACGGTGAAGCAAGTGTGACACGCAGGTCCACGGAGCCATCATCGACCCGCTGGACGCCGAAGGCCCCGGATCCGATCCAACTTCGTTCATCCGAGAGAGTGAGTTCCACCACCCGAGCGAAACAGTCGGGATCGACAGGCAGACCGCGCTCGACTTCCACCACATAACGAACCACCCGCTCTGCATCACCGGCGACAACTCCCGTACCGGGAACGACGTCCAGTTCCCCCGTGGGACGGGTGGGCCGGCGCTCGCTGAGACAGTCGGATCCGAGGCCGATCCCGCCATCTTCGATCAGCAGGAGCGGCAGATACTCACCCTGACCCAGCTCCGCTCGAGCCGGAACGGCGAGGCACGCCAGCACTGCCAGAACGATCGCGAATCTCACGGCAGGGAGGGTACCGACGATGCAAGGGGCTTTACGTCACCGGGCCGGGTCCGTACGTTCGGACCGGTGTTCCTGTTGGGCCGACCCCTCGTTCTCCGCTGGACCCTGGCGGTTGTCTTGGTGCTCGCAGCCATCTACGTCGACCTGCGACCGCCCTCCACCGTCGACCACCCGTACGCTGCTTTCGACCTGGACGCCGGCGACGCCATCGACCGGTCGTCGGTCCTGTGGCGGAGCGTCCCGAAGGGTCTCTTCGAGCCCGTCGACCTTCCGGCCTCCGCCGGCAGGCAGATCAACCGCGGTCAGCCGATCCTCATGGCCGACATCGACACGCGAAACGTGGATGTTCCCGACGGGTGGTTGGTGGTAGAGGTTCCGGTTCCCCAAGGATCGGTCTCCGGCGGCGCAGTCGTGGCGATCGTTGCTCATTTCGACGCCGAGCCGGTGAGCCACCCAGGCGTGATCGTGTCGACCCAGGATGACCGGTGTTCGTGTGCGTTCCCGACAGATGCGGCGGCCGAGATCGCCATCGCCCTCACCGAGAATCGCGTGCAGATCCTCCTCGGCTCATCCGAGTAGTCGCCGCAAGGACAACAGGCCACCGGTCATCGCCGGGCGGCCGTACAGGGCGACGATGTACAAGCCAGACTCGATCGGCAGGCTGGTGACACCCAGCTCCGCCAGGGCGAGGTCGTCGGCGCGAGCCGCCCTCACGTCTGCCAGAGCTTGTTGCCCGGTTTCGGTGAGCCGCGACCGTCCCGAGACGGCGGTGAGAACGACGATGACGCCCACCAGCGGGACGATCGCGAGAAATCCGGTGGGGGTGCCCTGTTCCACGGACAGCATCACCGCGGTGGCGATCCCCGCCGCAATGATCGAGGCACCCACCGCAGGTGCCAAGGCCAGCAGCGACAAACCGGGAGGCACGACGAGTCCCGACAGCCTGTCGGCGACGCCGGCTGCGGCTTCGCGGGCAGCACCGAGCGGGAATCCTGGAGTCCGGCCTTCGGGTGGGATTGTGGCCACGAGGGCCTTCTCTACCGGTGCGAGTTCCACGGCCCTGTTCGGGGCCGACACCAGGGCGAGCGATCCGGCCGCAGATCGAACATCGACGAGACCGGCCCAGACGAGGTAGGACAGCGCCACTTCTGCGACGCGAGACGGTCCACCGGCGAGGTAGGCGACCTGATAGAACTCGAGTTCCTCGGGCGGGCTCGAGCCGCGGCTCACCCGCCCATGCAAGATCGCCGACGCCACCACTCCGATGGCGATGAGCACCAATAGGCCTGATGTCACACCTGTCATGGATTCCGACTCCCCGGCGTCAGGGTAGACCGGATGCCGGACCTGTCACTGGGCGTAGTTCGACGACGCCCTCATCGTCTCGGCCAGGTGCACGTTGATGAGCGCCGGCAAGCCCGAGGCGACGGCCCGCTCCAGAGCAGGACGGATGTCGGCGGGGTGCGTGACCATTTCACCGTGGCCACCCAGAGCCGTCACGACGTCGTGATAGGGACGCCTTCCCAGGTCGGCGGCGGCAACCCTGTCGGGGAAGAAGGCCTTGTGGAGCGTCTTGATGTTGGCCCACACGCCGTCGTTCCCCATCACGCCCACGATGGGCAGCCCGTGTCTGACCATCGTGTCGTATTCGAAGCCGTTGAACCCGAACGCTCCGTCGCCGTAGACGATCCCCACCTGGCGATCCGGGAATGCCAGTTTGGCGGCGATGGCGAAGGGCGCCCCCGTTCCGAGTGTGCCGAATGGTCCCGGATCGAGAACGTGACCGGGGGTGGACACTTGAAGCCACCTTGCGGTGCTCGACACGATGTCCCCACCGTCGACCGCCACGATCGAGCCGGGCCCGAAGAACTGTGCAACGTCACGGGCGAATCGTTGGGGCATCACCGGAATCGAGTCGTCTGCGGCCTCGGCGTCGAGTTGCGCCTGCCTGGCAGCCTCCTGGGCGAGGATCCCCTCCACCCAATCCGAGCGATCCCGCTTGATGGAATCGCTGTGTTCGGCCAGTTGCGCCACGACCAGCGCCGGGTCGGCGACGAGACCGATGTGGGCAGTCCGGTTCCAGCCGATCTTCCTCGGGTCGGCGTCGATCTGGATCACCGTGGCATCGGGCGACACAACCGCCCCGTATCGGGTTCTGAAATCCCAGTCGACGCCGAACGCCAACAGGAGATCACAACTCCCCAACGCCGCGCTCCGGGCGTGGTTTCCAAGCAGCGGATGGTCGAATGCCAATGCGCCGCGCCCCCGGCCATTCAGGTAGGTGGGGGCCTGCAATGCGTCGGTCAACCCGGTCAGGGAGGCATCGGCGCGTCCGGCGAAGATGGCAATCCGCTCCGAGGCCCGGATGGCGGCCACGATCTCGGCGATCTGCCGGTCGTCGATCGACGGGAGTCTGTTGGGCCGCTGGTCTGCCGGCCAAGAGACTGATTCCTCCTCGACCTCATCGAACTGGACGTCCATCGGAATGTCGAGGAATGAGGGGCCGCCCCGGCCGGCATGGGCGTGTCGCACCGCGGTGGCCACGTGATCGGCGAGTCGATCCGGCGCGAAGGCCGTTCCTGCCCAGGCGGTGATCCCGGAGAACATGGGCGGATGGTTCATCTCCTGCAGGCCACCCATGAGCTCCTGGCGGAGGAGATGACGCCCTCCGAGCAGCAGCATGGGAGTCCCGGCGAAGTGGGCGTTGGCGACTGCGGTGATGGCGTCGGTGACTCCCGGTCCAGCCGTCACCGCCGCCACTCCGATCTGTCCGGTCAGCCGACCATACGCTTCGGCGGCGTGGGCGGCCGCCTGCTCGTGACGGAAGTCGACGATCCGAATCCCTTCCTGCACGCATCCATCGATGATTGGAAGGATGTGCCCACCCGTGAGCGTGAATAGGGTGTCGACGCCTTCGTTCTTGAGAGCGCGGGCGACGACTCGCCCACCGTGGATCTTGGCCATGACGCGAAGGTAGTCGGCACGAGAGAGGCCCCGGCATCGCCGGGGCCTCTCTCGTCCGTGGGGGTGCAACCGATCAGATGTTGTCCGAGGCCATCTCCTGACCGCAGAAGAGAATGTGGCTGAGTCCGGTCTGGCGTCCGTTCACAGGACTGGTGGGCGCCTTCAGGCCCGAATCACCCTGTGAGTAGCCGTACCGGTACAGGGCGGTGTCGGGGCCGCCCTTCACGTACACCGACGTGACGCCGTACTCACCCTCGAGGCTCCAGTTGAACGCCTTGCCGTCGACGGAGACCACGATCGTCCCGCCGTCGAACTCGTAGGCGCCGGCCCGGACCGGGTCGACCTTGACGAGCTGATTCCCATCCGGACACGACCCGACGTTGCCTTCGATCCGGTCGGCACCGCCGGTCGAAGCGCCGGCCGTGAGGGTCGCCCCCAGGGCCAGGACGGCGACGAGACCGAAGGTGATGTGACGTGCTGCTTTCATGATGAACTCCCAACGCGCTCTGTGTGACTGATGCTCACTCTCAGTGTTCGGCCAATCGCGGATAGAACCTGGGCGGCATACCGAAGACCACCGACGTGACTAGCCACCGACGTGCGAGACCAACCAGAATGTGGGCGATGAACGCAACCTACGATTCCATCGCCGCCGTACCCGCCCCGTTCGGTCCCCGAGCCGGAGCAGATCGCGGGGACCCGCAGATGTCACTCGCCGAGATCTACGCGGACGGCGAAACCGAGGTCGGGCTCTGGGAGTGCACGCCCGGCGGGTGGCACATCGAGAATCGACCCGACACGGAGGTGGTCCACATCCTCACCGGTCGGGTGGCCATGACCGACGACAGCACGGGCGAGATCACCGAGATCGGACCAGGCGACGTGATGGTCCTACCCAAGGGCTGGTCGGGGCGCTGGGATGTGCTGGAAACCACCCGCAAGCTGTACGTGGTGGTCGGCTGAATTCACAGATCCTTCGACATCCACACCGAATCCTCTTCCCGGAAGCCGAACCGCGAGTAGAGACGGCGCGCACCCAGATTGTGGCGTTCGGTCTCGAGGAACACGCGGATGAAACCGCGTCGCCGGCAGTCCTCGATGATCTCGACGACGGCCGCAGACCCGAGCCCGCGCCCCCGGCGGTCGACATAGATCTCGTCGAGGAGGGCATCCGGACCGCCAGACTCGATCGACCACCCCCAGGTCACCACTGCATAGCCGGCCGGATCCGGGCCATCGTCACCGATCAGCCAAACAACCCCGTGGACGTCGCCATCAAGCAGCGGGGCGAATCCCGCCCGGGCCGTTGACTCATCGAAGACATGGCCATCCAGCTCGCAGTACCTTCGGCACATGTCGAGCAGCGTTCCGAGGTCTTCCGGCAGGGCTCGAGAGAGGGTCACTCAGTGACCCGTCAGAGCCTCGAGGAGGCCACCCAGCACCTTCGACGGCTTGCCGGTCTTCCACTCCCGCCGGTCGGCCATGGGAGCCAGGGTCCGCCCCAGGTTGATGCCGATCCAGCGAAGCGGTTCGGGTTCCCACGAACGGGAGGCGTGACCCACCCACGGCAGTGCGGTGAGGTCGGTGCGACGTCCGAGCACCAGATCAGCGAGCGTCCGGCCGGCGAGATTCGACGGAGTGACACCTGCACCAACGTACCCTCCGGCCCGGCCGACCCGGGTTTCGGAGTCGAACGAAACCGCGGACGACCAGTCGCGCGGCATCGCCACCGCACCGCCCCACGTGTGGGTGATCTCGGCGCCCGACGTCTGGGGAAACAGCCACTTCAGAGTGTCGGCGATGGCCTGGTGGGTTTCGGAATCGTGCTCGAACTCCGGTTTCATGGCCGAGCCGAAGTGATAGGGAGCGCCGCGACCCCCGAACGCGAACCGTCCGTCGGCCGTCCGTTGCCCGTAGATGATCAAATGCCGTCCGTCATGGAAGGTCTGGCGCTCTGAGAGTCCGATGTCGTCCCACACATCGTCCGGAAGCGGTTCTGTGGCGATCATCAGGGAGTACACCGGGACGACGGCCCGGTCATCGAATCGGGTTTCGAATGCTTCGAGACACCGCAGCACCGTTCCTGCCCGTACCCGGCCGCGCGTGGTCGTCACGAGCCCGGGTTCGATGGCTGTCGCCCGCGTCCCCTCATAGATCCTGACCCCCCGCCGCTCGACGACCTCGGCGAGACCGCGCACCAGTCGGGCCGGATGGATCGCGGCACAGTGGGGGGTGAACAGGCCACCCATGGCCTTGTCCGACCTCGCGTGGCGCTCCATCTCGGTCGGAGAGAGCAGCTGAAGATCTGATTCATCGAAACCCCGCCGACGCATCTCCTCGACCTGGTGACGCATACGCTGCAACTGCGCCGTTGACGTGGCCAACGCGATCGATCCCCCTTTTGCGTAGTGGCAGTCGATCCCCTCGGCTGCGGCCACCCTCCCTATCTCGTCGATTGAAGACCAGATGGCGCTCAGCTGGCTTCGCACCGCTGCCGGCCCATGGGTCGCCGCCACCCTGCTCGCCCGCATCGAGAACTCCCCGGATGACCAGCCTCCGTTGCGTCCGGACGCACCAAACCCGGCGATTTCTGCCTCGACGACCGCTATGTCGAGCGAGGGTTCGATCTCGGTGAGGTAATAGGCCGACCACAACCCGGTGAACCCGGCACCGACGATGACCACGTCGGCGTCGATCGGTCCTTCCAGACCGGGCCGCCGGACGGGGTCACCCTCGGGCAACGTGTCATGCCACAGGCTCGTGGTTCGATAGGTCGGAGCCACGATCAGTCGTCCTCGACGCTCGGGAGGTCACCGGCCCTGGCGATCGTCGACTCGAGCGCGCTCTCGAAGACCTCCAGGGTCAGAGCCACGTCCTCGTCGGTGTGGGCGGCGCATGTGAACCAGGGCTCACGAGCGTCCGGGCACGGCGCCACACCGTGCTCGATCATGGCATAGACCATGTTGTTGTAGATCCGGGCGTCGTGATGGGCGAGATCCCGGAATTCGATGGGTGTGCCCTCGCCCATGAAGATCGAGAACATCGAAGGGTGACCCACGACGGCCGCATCGACACCGTGCGCGGCGAGCCGCTCTTCGAGCCCCTTCATGATGGCCGTTCCGGTCTGCTCGATCCGGCGAAACGCCGAACCGTCCTCGAGCCGCTCGATGGTCGCCTTCACCGCGGCGGCCGCCACCGCATTTCCCGAGTACGTGCCCGCCTGGGCAATACCGCCCAACGACCACCCCTCGACCATCTTCTCGGCCAGGGCTATGGCCGCCACCGGGAAGCCGTTTCCCATGGCCTTGGCGTACGTGGCGATGTCTGGGACGACCCCGAATGCACCAACGGCACCCTGCAACCCGAGGCGGAATCCGGTCTTCACCTCGTCGAATATCAGAACGACCTCGTGTTCGTCACACAGCCGTCTCATCTCCTCGAGGAACCCCGGTGCAGGAAGCACACCGAGAAAGTTCCCCGCCATGGGTTCGACGATCACTGCTGCCAGGTCGTGGCCGTGGTCGTCGAAGAACTCGCTCAGCAACTCGATGTCGTTGTAGGGCAGAGTGCGGACGTACGCCCGAAGGGCGTCGGGGATCCCCGAAGACGCCTGAATGGGCAATGGCCGCAGCCGGCTTCCGAGATGGCCGGCCGGAGCACTCGCCGTCGAGTACAGCATGTAGTCGTGGGCACCGTGATAGGCGCCCTCGAACTTGAGTACCAGGTCTCGTGCGGTCCACCCTCGTGCCAGACGGATGGCATGCATCGTCGCCTCCGTGCCGGTGTTCGTGAACCGCATGGCGGTCGGCCAGCCGAGAACGTCGAGCACTTTCTCGGCGGCCTCGATCTCGACCCGCTGGGTCATGGCGAACACAGTGCCCGAGGAAGCCGCTCTTCCAACGGCGTCGGCGACGTACTCGTCGCCGTGACCGAGGATCACCGGCCCGAATCCCAACTGATAATCGATGTAGTCCTTGCCATCCATGTCGACCACATGGCCGGCGTACCCACGCTCGATCACCAGCGTGTCGTTGTCACCCCAGTACCGGAACCCGCTGGACACGCCGTTGACCAACGCACCACGCGCCCGCTCGAACCATTTCGCCGTCGTCGGACCCTGCAGACTCATCACAAACCTCCTCGTAGCACTCTCACGACTCAGGATCTGAGCGAGAGTCCCGGGGGATTCCAGTGGCGAAAGGCGAGAGTGTTGCGGCGCTCGTAGAGATCGATGGCGCCGGCCCGGAGGAACTCCGAAGGCAGGGTCTGAGACAGCAACCCAAGCCCGCAGATCTCCCCTCTTGCAGACCTATCGACCCGGCGCTCCGAGAGCACTATCTCACCTCGACCGTCATGCTAGCCGGGGAGCCTGGTGGTGCCCTCAATGCGATTCAGGGTAGGACCGGGACGGCCGATACTCTGATCAGACATGCCTCGCATCCGGGCCGCCATGGCGGCCGTACTCTTGCTCGGTGCCTGTTCGACATCCGAACCGGCCCCTACCACCGCCGCGAACATCGCGGCCGCCGAGTTCGTATCAACGACGGCGGCTCCGACGACGACGGCCCCGTCCACCACCACAACGACGGTGCAGCCGTCCACGACTACCACGGTCTCCGTGCTTGCCATCGAAGCGCCCGAGTCGTCGCCGGTCGCCCGGCTCGACTCGTTCTCGTGGGAGTTCGAAACGACCATCGGCGCCGTCGACACCGACCTCATCTCGCTCGAGACCACCGGCGTTTACGTCGACGGTGACTTCGATTGTGCGATCACCACCGGCTTCGGAGGATTCGACTTCTCAACGAGAGTTGTCGTGTCGGAAGGCGCCACATACTTCGACGACGGCAAAGGCGATGGTTTGAGACCGGTCCGACCTGGATCCTCCGAAATCCAGGAAAACGCACGTCTGTGCCCTGGGTCCCCGGTGTTCTGGGCCGACATCACAAACGGTGAAACGCTTCCCGCAGGGGGAGACGAGGAGGAGCGCAACGGGATCGTTGCCCGGCGCCTGAACCTGACCGGGCTGCTCGACGAGGCATCGGCTCTGGGGCTGGTCGGTGCTTCAGTCGATGGAGTCACATTCGACGAACTCGTGTTCTGGGTGGCCGAGGGAGATTGGATCTCTGCCATCAGCATGCGGGCGGGTCTGGAACCGGCCGCCCTCCAAGACATCACCGGCTCAACGATCACCGAACCAGGCGAGATTCGGGTCACGCTCGACGTCACACGACCGGACGACGGATCGCTAGCGGTTACTCCGCCGTGAACGTTTCATCGCCTTCTCCTGCCGCTCGATGTCGAGCAGCGTGAGAGCGACCCCGAAGAACCCTCCGAAGAACACGCCGATCAGGGCCGCAGGCAGAATCGCCGTCTCCATGGAAAGCCCGAGGTCGCGGTCGGTGAGGAGCCACAGTCCAAGAACCAACCCGACAAAAGAGATCGGGAGGGCCAGGACGATTCCCCTGACCACCGACTTGCCTATCCGAGCGCCGAGACCGAACTCCTCCTCCATGTCTCCATGAACCATGGACTCGTGCTGGTCTGTCATGAGCTTGGTCTCCTGATCTCTCTGTGACCTCCCTATGGTGCCACGTCGGGACCTACCTCCGGCGTCGCCGACCGGTCGCGCTGTAATGCAGACACCGGGGCACTAACTTGCATCCCCATGGATCATCCCGAGTCGCCGCACGTACCCTATGAGAAGCGTGCGACCGAGATAGCGTTCGCCTCGGCGGAGTACATCTCGTTCGCGTCCCGGCAGTCCTTCCTCGGGGTGCCTTCGGTGAGACTCGATGAACTGCCGGCCACCGAAGGCCAGGTCGCCATCTTGGGGGCGCCCTTCGATTGGGGGGCCAGCCATCGTCCGGGCGCCCGGTTCGGACCGAAAGCCATCCGCGAGGCCGATTACGGGGCGATGGACGGATACCGACCACACCTTCCCACCGGGATCGACCCGCTCGGGGCGCTGGGCGTCGTTGACATCGGCGACGTCTACGTGGTTCCGGGTTACACCGAGCTGTCGCTCGACCGAATCGCCGACGTAGTCGAGATCGTGGTTGCCGCGGGGAAGACCCCGATCGTCCTCGGCGGCGATCACACGATCACCTACCCGAATGCAACCGGGCTGGCCCGGGTCCACGGCAATGGTGAGTTTGCACTGATCCACTTCGATGCCCATGCCGACACCGGCGACCTCCAGAACGGCCAGCTCTACGGGCATGGGACCCCGATGCGCCGGCTCGTCGAGTCGGGAGCGGTCCCGGGGAGGCGGTTCGTACAGATCGGGCTGCGTGGATACTGGCCCGAACCCGAGGTCGTGGCGTGGATGCGTCAGGAAGGGATGCGTTCGTTCTTCATGAACGAGATCGTCGACCGTGGCCTCGAGACCGTCGTCGACGAGGCAGTGGACTACGCGCTCGGCGACGGAGCCAAAGGCGTGTTCCTGTCGGTCGACGTCGACGTCGTCGATCCCGCGTTCGCTCCCGGGACCGGAACGCCCGAGCCAGGAGGGCTCACGTCGCGTCAGCTTCTCGACA
>JAOUGY010000021.1 GCA_029865445.1 Acidimicrobiia bacterium
CGCAGAGAAAGCCGGCATCAAGCCGATCATCGGCATCGAGGCGTACACCACCCCCGGTTCTCGACTCGATCGGCCCGCCCGCAGTCTCAACACGCGGCACCACATGCTCATGTATGCCGAAAACGACGAGGGCTACCGCAACCTCATGCAGCTGTCCTCGAAGTCCTATCTCGATGGGTACTACTACAAGCCCCGGATGGACAGAGACCTGCTGGCGGCACACGCCAGAGGCATCATCGCCACATCGGGCTGTCTGGGCGGTGAGGTTCCCCAACTGCTCGCGCCCGACGCCTCCCGGGAGGAGGGGAACCTGGGGGCGGTCCGAGACTTCGACGCTGCCCTCCGGGTGGCGGGCGAGTACCAGGACATCTTTGGCAGAGACAACTACTTCATCGAGATCCAGGACCACGGGATCGAAGCGCAGCGGCGGATCCTTCCGGACCTCCTCGAGATCGCCAAGAGGATCGGTGCCCCGCTGCTCGCCACAAATGACGCCCACTACACGCGCAAAGAGGAGGCGGAGGCCCACGACGTCCTCCTGTGCATTCAGACGGGTGCAACGATCGACGAACCAAATCGCTTCCAGTTCGACGGCAAGGACTTCTACCTGAAGACAGCCCAGCAGATGCGGTCGTTGTTCCCCGACGAGGAGTACCCGGGGGCCTGCGACAACACCCTCACCATCGCCGACCGCTGCGAGGTGAAGCTCGAATTCGGCAACATCCTCCTCCCGGCATTCCCGGTCCCGGCGGGCGAAACGGAGACGAGTTATCTCGAACGACTCGTGTACGAGGGGGCGCGGGAACGGTACGGCGATTCCCTTCCGGACGACGTGAGGGAACGACTTCAGTTCGAACTGAAGGTCATCGGCGAGATGGGATTCCCCGCCTACTTCCTCATCGTGTGGGACCTCATCCGGTACGCCCGCGAACAGGGGATCAGGACCGGACCGGGGCGCGGATCGGCCGCCGGGTCGATCATCGCCTACTGCCTGCGGATCACCGATCTCGATCCGCTCCGTTACGGCATGTTGTTCGAGCGGTTCCTCAATCCGGGTCGGAAGCAGATGCCCGATATCGACATGGACTTCGACGAGCGGTACCGAGCCGATGTGATCCGGTATGCCGCAGAGAAGTACGGCTCCGACCATGTCGCCCAGATCATCACGTTCTCCACGATCAAGGGGAAACAAGCGATTCGGGATGCGGCCCGGGTCTTCGGGTATCCGTACTCGTTGGGCGACCGCGTCGCCAAACTCATGCCTGCGGCGATTCTGGGCAAAGAGCCGAACCTCAGCCAGTGCCTCGAGACCCCACCCTCGGACGCCGACTCCACCTTGAAAGACTGGTACGCCAACGCTGCCGGCCTTCGGGATGCCTATCAGAACGAACAAGAGGTGCGCAGGGTCGTTGACGCGGCAAAGGGCCTGGAGGGTCTCCGGCGCCAGGATTCCATCCACGCCGCGGCGGTGGTGATCGCCCCCAGGCCGGTGATGGAAATCGTTCCCATTCAGCAGAAGGGGGAGGACTCCGAGGTCGTCACCCAGTATGAGATGGGGGCGGTGGAGTCCCTCGGTCTCCTCAAGATGGATTTCCTCGGTCTTCGGAACCTCTCCACCATCGAACGGACGCTCGAGCTGATCCGAGCCGGCCACGGCGTCGAGGTGGACATCGACAACGTACCCCTCGACGACGAGAAGACCTTCGAGCTCCTGCAGCGGGCCGACACGATCGGGGTGTTCCAGCTCGAAGGCACGGCGATGCGGGCGCTCATCCGGTTGCTCAGGCCGGACACCTTCGAGCACATCATCGCCGTCAATGCCCTGTACCGGCCCGGCCCGATGGGCATGAACATGCACACGGAGTACGCCGAGCGCAAGAACGGTCGGAAGCCGGTTCAGTACCCACACCCGGCCACCCAGCCGTTCCTGGAGTCGACCTTCGGGATCATCACTTACCAGGAGCAGGTGATGCACCTGGCAAGGGAGATGGCCGGGTTCACCGCTGCAGAGGCCGACGATCTTCGAAAGGCGATGGGCAAGAAGATCAAGGCGGTCATGGATGCCCAGAAAGAGAAGTTCGTCGCAGGTTGCGTTTCGCAGGGTCACTCCGAACAGCTGGGCAAGGAGCTGTGGGATTCGGTGGAGCCATTCGCCGGGTATGGCTTCAATCTGTCCCATTCGGCGTGTTACGCATATGTGGCATTCCAAACCGCCTACCTGAAAGCCCATTACCCGGCTGAATACATGGCGGCGCTCCTCACCTCCACCAAACGAGACAAGGACCGAACCGCCCTGTACTTGTCGGAGTGTCGTTCGATGGGTGTCGAGGTCCTCGTTCCCGACGTCAACGAATCCCTGGTCGACTTCAACGTCGCCGAAGGCAAGATCCGCTTTGGGATGTCGGCGGTGCGCAACGTGGGCGAGGCGGTGGTGGAGAAGATCGTCGCCGCGCGCGTCGAGAACGAACGATTCGAGGACTTCGCCGATTTCTGCGAGAAGGTCGACATCGACGTGTTGAACAAACGCACGATCGAATCGCTCATCAAGGCCGGCGCCTTCGACTCGCTCGGGTATTCCCGAAAGGGACTCTTCAACAAGTACGAGGAGATCGTCGACGCGATCGTCGAGCGCCGCCGCAACGAGGAGGCCGGTCAGTTCTCCCTCTTCGGCGGTGCGTCGTCGGACATCGAGGTGACCTCGTACGACGTGACCGCCGACGAGTGGCCGCAGCGGATCAAGCTCGGTTTCGAGAAGGAGATGTTGGGGCTCTTCATCTCCGACCATCCGTTGTTGGGGATGGCAGCGTCGATGCGGGCGTCCGGGGCTTCACCGGTGCTGGCCTTGTGGGACATGGCCGACGGTTCGAACGTGACGGTGGGTGGCCTCGTCACCGGGATCAGCCGCCGCTACACGAAGAACGGCGATCCGATGCTGTTCTTCCGGCTCGAGGACCTCGAATCCGGACTCGAAGTGGCGTGTTTCCCCAAGACGGTGGCGGAGTATGCGCCGCTCGTGCAGGAAGATGCGATGGTCCTCATCTCGGGGCGGCTCGACCATCGCGGCGAAGACATCAAGCTGATCGCCCGCGAGCTGCGTGAGGTCCAGGCCAGGGCGGACGGCGTGCTGAAGTTGGAGATCCCGGCCACGCGGCTTTCGCCCGACCTCGTGGGCCGCTTGAAAGAGGTGCTGTCGCATCACCCGGGTACCGCGCCTGTGATGTTGCACATGACCAACGGCCAGAGCCACAAGGTGTTGCGCCTGTCCGATGAGTTCCGGGTCGAGCTCAGGTCCGCTCTCTACGCCGAACTGAGAGAGCTGCTGGGTCCCCGGGCGGTCGCCTGACGGGGTCGACTCGGATTGCCCGAATCTGTCAGAGGAGTCGGGTACGTTGACCTCCTGGTCGACGCCTGTGGGAGGGTGCGAACCGGGTCGATGTAGCGCTCGGCGGAATGAGAACTCGCTGCCGGCGGTGCCTGGATCCTTGACCCCCGGGAGGGGTGTGGATGTCCGCACTCAGATCGATACTCGACGAGATGGCTGCCGAGGACTTGTCGGCTGTCACCTCCACGGAACTGGAAGACGAGGTGGCCGAACTCGCTCGGGCGGCGGATGTGATCCAGTCATTGCTGCTGGTCCGCACGGCCGAGCTCGATCGTCGGAAGAGCTACCGACGTGATGGGATCACATCTACGACCGGGTTCTTGAAGGCGGCGTGTGACATGGCGGGCTCTACGGCCCGCGAGAAGGTCTTCGTGGCTCGAACACTTCGGAAGATGCCGCTGACCGCGGACCGGTTCTCGCACGGCGACCTTGCCTACTCGAAGGTCCGGATGTTGGCGCGGGCCGCCGACGCTCACCCGGTCGAGTTCGAGCGGGACGAACAGGTTCTCGTCGACAGCGCTACCTCGATGACCGTGGCCCAATTCGCCCGCGTTCTCGACCACTGGAGGCAGGCCCTGGACGGACCCGCCAACCTCGTGGATCAACGGGAAGCCTCATACCTGCACGCCTCGAAGACCATCGACGGAACGGTGAAGATCGACGGCCTCCTGGATCGGGAGTGGGGCGAAGTGTTCTTGACCGCGATGGACGCTTTGGGACGCCCCGCTGCACGTGCAGCGGTCACTCCTCGGCCGGCACGGTGGCGCCGGGCGGAGGCTTTCGTAGAGATCTGTCGGAGGTTCCTCGATCGGGGCGAGACCGTGTACGGGGGTGAGCGCCCGCACATCACCGTGCTGTGCGACCTCGCCTCGCTTGAAGAGCGGGCGGGGCGCATCTGTGAGGTGGGACACATGGGATCGATCTATCCGGAAACGGCGCGCCGGCTGGCATGTGACGCCGGTGTGGCACGGGTGATAGTCGGGCCGGACTCACAACCACTCGACGCCGGCAGACGGGTGAGAACCGCCCCGCCCGCCCAGCGGCGTGCCCTCGTCGCTCGCGACCGCCATTGCCGGTTCCCATCGTGTGACCGACCGGCACCGTGGTGTGACGTCCATCACGTCGTCCACTGGGCCGATGGTGGTCACACCAGTGTCGACAATCAGCTCCTGCTCTGCCGGAGCCACCACACGCTCGTCCACGAGGGTGGCTTCTCGATCGGAGGCTCGGGACCGGATCCGGTATTCGCCCGCGCCGACGGAACGCTTCTCACCTGAGCGGATCGGACGGCGGCCAACTGGATGGCCTGATACCGGCGTAGTGGTAACGGATCTGTTCGTCCGAGTAGCGGTGTTCGCGCCCCACCGGACAGGCGTCCCGAACCGCCAGCCGGCGTTGCCACCCAGCCTCGAGCTCGGCCCGGTTCTCCGGGACGCCGGGTGTAACGGCTGCCTCGAGGTACGGCAGGCAGTGATCCTCGCACGCGCACGGAGGGCTCATCGGGCGGGCCGGATCGGAGTGAGCAGTATCGAGCACGATCGCTGCGCGCAAGGCGATCCACGGCCCAAAGACCGGATGCACGCACAAGTGGCTCGGTGATAGCCAGGCGAGACCTGCAATGTGGGCCAGCCTCTGAATTGCGATCCTGCGGGGCGGTGGTTCGTGTGAGTACCGGATGTCGATGACCGCCGGTCCCAGCGTCGACGCCGCGGCGACTGCGGACTCGACATAGGTGTCCACGGGGTCGCGGTCGTTTCCGGCCTCCGCCCAAAGCCCGATGTGTGGCCAGATCGCGGCCGTGTTGCCCAGCACGAGGACAGTGCGGTCATCCCTGCCCGGGAGGCGATACGGATGATCGACGGCCTGGTTGTATCGCCCGACCGCCGTGGTGGCGGCCAGATCGAGGCCGGCGTCGAAGGCGGCGTCGACGACATGGGAGAGGGTCACGGAATCGTCTCCAGGAGTTCGATCCGGTTGCCGAAAGGGTCGTCGACGTAAACGCGTTGGAAACCCGGCAGCGGTTGGTCGGTCACCACTCGGACGCCCGCCGAAGCAAGTGACCCAACCAGGCGATCGAGGCCTCGAACCAACAACGCGAGATGTGCCTTTCGGGCCGGTCGGAAGGGCTCCTCGACGCCGAGGTGGATTCTCGCAACCTCTGATTCGAACCAGCAACCGCCTCGGGCTTCCAGATGTGGTGGCTTCGCTTTCTCCGGGATACCGAGAAGACCCCCGTAGAACAGCCGCGCCTGGTCTACCTTTCCTGCCGGCATCGCCAGCTGCACGTGGTGGATCCCGACGATCATCCTGTCACCCCCAGCGTGTGCACGGTCGCCATGAGATCCAGGTGGGCTCCGCCTCCCGACTTGTACAGAGTGACCTCTTCGTCCGACTCACGTCCAATGCGGTCGCCCCGGCACAGGTCGAACAGGTCTGCGATTGCGTCGCGTGCGATGAGCCCGGCCGCAATCGGCTGGCAGAGATCGCCGCAGTGGTCGACGTTGAACATCGCCGCATCGACGAAGAGCCGGGCGTTCGTCACTGCATCGTCGTCCGCCTCTCGCATCGCGGGGGTGAACCCGCCGACCAGGTCGAGATGGGTACCGGGCCGGACATGCCGACCGTGGATCAAGGGGGTCGGCGATGCCGTGGCGGAACTCACGATGTCGGCTTCTGCCACCGCCGCCTCGAGGTCGGTGACCACCACCGCTCCGGGCCCGATCATCGGATCCTCTGCCATCGCCTCCGCCTTCGCCATCGTCCGATTCCAGATCAGGACTCGCTCGATCGTTGGCCGGACAGCCCGGTGAGCCATGGCGAGATACGGCGCCAGCCCACCCGAACCGACCATGAGCAACGTCACGGCGTCTGCCCGAGCGAGCATGTCCGCAGCCAACCCCGACGATGCCGCGGTCTTCCAGTACGTGAGTTCCGTGCCGTCGACAACCGCAAGGGGTCGACCGGTAGCCCCGTCGAAGGCGGTGATGACGCCCTGTACGGACGGAACGGGGGGCTGCAGTGTCGGGTTGGATGGAAACACTGTCACCATCTTCGTGACGACGACGTTGCCGGGATCCCACGCGTGCCACACCAGGTAGGTGTTCCCGTCGTCGGTCATCAACACTCGCTCCATGTCGGGCGCGGGGCCGCGGTGTCCGCTTCGGAGCGCCTCGATCAGCCCCAGGATGTCGAGTCGTTCTCTGATCTCTTGGGCAGTGATGTGGCGGAGTTCCATGAGCCCAGTCAACCAGCATGCAATGCCCGATTCCGTCACTGCCGCCGTTTACCCTGTCGTACACATGTTCGTTCTCGGAATCGACCCCGGTCTGACCCGCACCGGCTATGGGCTCATCAGACGGGGCAACCCGCACCGTCCCGTGGCGGTGGGAGTCATTCGAACCTCACCGGCAGCGCCCACCGCCCAGCGGCTGGCTGAATTGCACGCCGACCTCGTCGACCTCGTCACCGAGCACCGTCCTGATGTGATGGCGGTCGAACGGGTCTTCACCAATCGGAACCTCCAGACCGCGCTGTCGGTCAGCCGGGCGTCGGGGATGGCGTTGCTGGCCGCAGCCCAGGCCGGGGTCCCCGTCGTGGAATACACACCCACCGCCATCAAGATGGCCGTCACCGGAGACGGGGCCGCCGACAAGCGGATGGTGGCAGAAATGGTGGTTCGTCGACTCAAGCTGGCCGAGGCGCCCCGGCCGGCAGACGCCGCCGATGCTCTCGCCATCGCCTTGTGCCACGTCCAGTCGTTGCGGATCACCAACGGGCCGACGAGGATCGGCGCATGATCGCCATGTTGTCCGGAATCGTGGCCGCACTGAAGATGGATCGACTGGTGCTCGATGTCGGGGGTGTCGGATACGAGGTGTCGATGACGCCGAAGGCGCTGGCGGCGCTGGCGCCGATCGGCGAGACCGGCGTCGTGTACACCCATCTTCACGTCCGGGAGGATGGGATGAACCTCTATGGCTTTGCAACCGAATCCGACCGCGATCTCTTTCGAGTTCTGCTCGGGGCGTCGGGAGTGGGGCCGAAGGTGGCGCTTGCGATGCTCGGCGTGTTCTCTTCGGATGCCCTTCGCAAGGTGGTGGCGTCCGAAGACGTCAAGGCACTCACTCAGGTCCCGGGAATAGGGATGCGCGGCGCCCAGAAGATCGTCCTCGATCTCAAACCCAAGCTCGCCGATCTGGAGGCCGAGGTTGTGGAAGGCGCGGCGACCGCCAGCCAGTTCATGGATGCCCTGTCGGCCCTCGGCTACACCCCGGCCGAGATACGAGGCGTCGTCTCCGACGTCGATTCCGCGGCACCGGTCACCGAACAGATCCGGCAGGCGCTCAAGGCACTCGGCCGGAGGGGCCGCTGATGCGCGACGAGAATGTCCTGGCGGGTGACTTTCAACCGTTCGAGGACGACTTCGAGGCGACGCTCCGACCTCAGAAGCTGGACGAGTTCGTGGGCCAGGAGAAGGTCAAGGAGCGGCTGCGGATCTCGATCGAGGCCTCCCGCACGCTGGGCAAGCCGCTCGACCACGTCCTCTTGTCCGGGCCTCCCGGGCTCGGGAAGACGTCACTGGCGGGCATCCTCGCCAACGAACTCGGCGCGTCGATCAAGAAGACGTCCGGTCCGGCGCTCGAGAGGCCCGGCGATCTGGCGGCGATCCTCAGCAACCTCGAGTCTGGCGATGTGTTCTTCATCGACGAGATCCACCGCGTCCCGAGGGCCGTCGAGGAGGTCATGTATCCGGCGATGGAGGATTTCGAGCTGGACATCATCCTCGGCAAAGGACCCGCAGCCACCTCGATTCGCCTCGATCTGGCGCGTTTCACGCTGGTGGGCGCCACCACTCGGATCGGCACGGTGGCCGCCCCACTCCGAGATCGGTTCGGGATCGTGGAACGTATCGACTATTACACCCCGGCCGATCTG
Organism: Acidimicrobiia bacterium; assembly: GCA_029865445.1. Taxonomy (GTDB): domain Bacteria; phylum Actinomycetota; class Acidimicrobiia; order Spongiisociales; family ZC4RG35; genus JAOUGY01. Next base: position 8,318 of record JAOUGY010000021.1, read on the forward strand.
GACCTGGTCGTGCGCCGTTCATCGAGGATCCTCGGGATCGAAATCGACGACTCGGGAGCATCACAGATCGCCGAGCGCAGCCGGGGGACGGCCCGCATCGCCAACCGGCTGCTCGCCCGAGTCCGCGACTACGCGATCGCTCGCGCCGACGGCCGCATCGACGGAGCCGTGGCCGATGCGGCGTTGGATGTCTTCGAGATCGACGACCTGGGTCTCGACAAGGTGGATCGGGCGATACTCGATGCCGTGGTGTCGAAGTTCGGGGGTGGTCCGGTCGGGTTGGGCACGCTGGCTATCGCGGTGGGCGAGGAACCCGAGACGGTGGAAGACGCCTACGAACCCTTCCTCCTCCAAGCCGGGCTGCTGGCCAGGACTCCTCGGGGCCGCGTGGCGACCCTCGGTGCCTACCGCCACCTGGGTCTGGAACCGCCCGCCTCGGCCCAAACCGCGCTGGAGCTTTGAACCGGCGTGGACGCTGCGGACTTCGACTACAGGCTTCCCGATGACCGGATTGCCCAGCATCCCGTGGAGCCGAGGCATGCGTCCCGCCTGCTCGACGCGCGGGACATGACCGACCACACGTTTATCGATCTCGCCCGGTTGCTCGAGCCGGGCGACCTTGTAGTCGTCAACCGGACGCGGGTCAGGGCGGCCCGCCTCAAGGGGTACAAGGCGGGCACCGGTGGCGCCGTCGAAGCATTGGTGTTGCGCCGCCTCGACGGCGAGCGGTGGGAGGTGATGCTCCGGCCTGCCCGTAGGCTCCGCGCCGGTGTACAGCTCGTTTTTGGGGGCGTGTCGGCTCGGCTCGAGTCCGATCCCATCCACGGCGTGGCCGTCATGACGCTCGACACCGACGATCCGGAACGAGCCATCACCGAAGCCGGCGAGATGCCGCTCCCGCCGTACATCACCGCGCCGCTCGGTGACGCCGATCGCTATCAGACGATGTTTGCCGACCGGCCCGGTTCGGCAGCGGCGCCGACGGCGGGTCTGCACTTCACCGACCAGGTCGTCGAGAGGCTCGGAGGCCGCGGGGTCCAGCTTGCCAGTGTCGAACTCGACGTGGGGTTGGCGACGTTCCGGCCGATCTCCACCGAGACCATCGAAGACCACGTCATGCACACAGAACGCTGCAGAGTCGACGAAGCGGCGGCAGCAGCGATAGCGCGTTGCCGGCAGAGGGGCGGCAGGGTGGTGGCGATCGGGACCACCGTGGTCAGGACGTTGGAATCACTCGCCACCGGAAATGGCACGGTCGATCCCGGAGAGGTGGATACGGACTTGTACCTCACACCGGGTTCGCAGGTGAGCGTGACCGATCTTCTGGTGACCAACTTCCATCTGCCCCGTTCAAGCCTTCTCGTGCTCGTCGAGGCGTTCATGGGACCGGCGTGGCGACATGTCTACGACGAGGCGCTCCAACGGGGATACCGATTCCTGAGTTTCGGAGACGCCATGCTGTGTGCTCGCAACACCTACCCTGATCGCCCGTGACCCACGCAGCTTCCTGGGAATCGGTGGCGAGCGACGGTTCGGCCAGGGCCGGTGTGTTGTCGTTGAGCCATGGCGACGTCGAGACGCCGACCTTCATGCCTGTGGGGACACGCGCCGCGGTGAGGGGACTCGATGCCACCGACCTGGCCAACCTCGGTGCGCAGATAGTGCTCTCGAACACATATCACCTGATGCTCCGTCCCGGCGCCGAGGTCGTTGCCGAGTTGGGCGGCCTTCATGGATTCATGGGGTGGAACGGCCCGATCCTCACGGACTCCGGCGGCTATCAGATCCTCAGTCTCGACCCCAAGATCGACGAGGATGGGGCCACCTTCCGATCGACGTACGACGGATCCCTGGTCCGCCTAGGCCCGGAGGAGTCGATGCGGGTACAACAGTTGCTCGGACCCGACGTGGCGATGGTGCTCGACGTGCTTGTCGGGCTACCCAACACCCACGAGGTGGTGGATGCCGCGCTCACCCAGACAATCCGGTGGTCTGAGCGGGCGCTCGCGGCTCACACCCGCGCCGACCAGGCGCTGTTTGGCATCGTCCAAGGTGGCGTGGACGTTGGTCTGCGCAAGAAGAGCGCCCGGATGACCGCCGAGCTCGGGTTCTCCGGTTTCGGGATCGGCGGTCTGGCCGTGGGGGAGGAGCCCTGGGAACGCAACGCCGCCCTCGAGGCGACGATGCCCGAACTCCCGGATCACACACCGCGGTACGTCATGGGTTTGGGTGACCCCGAAGGCGTGCTCGACGCCGTCGCTCGCGGTGCGGACCTGTTCGACTGTGTGTGGCCGACCCGCCTCGCCCGCCACGGCAAGATTCTCACCGCCCATGGCGACTACAACCTGAAACGTGCAGAGTTCGCTCGCCACGGCGGACCGCTCGCCCCCGATTGTCCTTGTCATACCTGTTCGACCGTGTCGAGGGGGTACCTCCGGCATCTGCTCGCCGCCAACGAATTGACCGTGTTCCGACTCTTGTCGATCCACAACCTCTGGTTCACCCTTTCGATGCTCCGCGATGCGCGTGCCGCTATCACGGAGGGGCGATTCGCCGACCACCATGCCGCTTTCGTGGAGCGAAGGTCAAAGGCCGGATGACCACTATGCTCTCGGTGTTCCCCACCCTTGAAAGACATGACTTCTCTGTATCTTCTCGCCGACACCGCCCCGACAACGACCGGAGGGGCCGCCGCGGCCTTCCTCCCGCTGCTGCTGGCAGTGGGTTTCGTATTCCTCCTCATGATGCCGCAGCGCAGAATGCGCAAGCAGCAGGCGGCGCTCCAAGAGGCGCTTCAGGTCGGTGATCTGGTACGCACAGCGGGCGGCATCCACGGCCGGATCATCTCGCTCGACGAGAGCAGTGCCGTGATCGAGGTCGAGAGCGGCAGACTTCGCCTCGAGCGGCGAGCGATCGCCGGCAAGCTCGAGGCTTAGCGTGAAACGACCCTGGCTGGGCATCGTCGTGGTGCTCGCCCTGTCCTGGGGTGGGCTGGCGCTGCTCGCGGCGCAGGGGACCACGCCCAAACTCGGTCTCGACCTCCAAGGGGGGATCTCGGTGGTCCTCACCGCCCCGGACGGGACCGATACCGAAAAGCTCGAAGTGGCCGGCGACATCATCCGGCGGCGCATCGAGGAGATCGGTGGCGTGCAGGAACCCGACATCGTTCCCTCCGGTGGGAACGCGCTGTCGCCGCCCAGCATCCTCGTGCAGCTGCCAGGAGTCACCGACGAACAGCGCGCATTGGAAGCGGTCGGGACCACCGGTGCGTTGTCGTTCCGGCCCGTTCTCGGTGCCACTGTGGGAGAGGTCGGCCCCCTGGCCGACGGCGGTTCGGTGCCCACCGGTGACGCTACCATCGGCGATTACCAGCGCTGCTACGACCTGCCCGGTGGGTCGCTGGCGGAGCTCACGGACCCCGAGGTGGACCCCGCAACCGGCGTCACGGTGACAGATGACGCGACCCGAGAAACCTATCTGCCGTACCGCGGGCAGGTGCTGCATCTGGGGCCGGCCATCGTCGAGGGCACCCAGGTGAGCCAGGCGGTGTCCAACTTCCAGAACGGCTGGCTCGTTCAGCTCGATTTGAACGGTGAGGGAGGTGCTCGTTTCGCCTGCATGACCGGGCAGGCCACCGCCTACTTCGACGCCCGCCGCCAGATCGCCATCGTCCTCGACGGCGAAGTCCAGACCGCGCCGCCGGTCGCCACCGAGGTTGGCCCGGAGGGCATCGACGGTGGAAGCGCCGTCATCACCGTTGGCAACGATCCGGAGTCCGAACAAGAGGCGCGCGACCTGGCGGTGGTGCTCCGGTACGGTTCGCTGCCTGTCTCGTTCACCCTCTCCGACGTCAGTCAGGTGTCCGGCACGCTCGGAGCAGATTCCCTGAGAACCGGACTCATCTCGGGTGTCGCCGGTCTCGTTCTCGTCGCCGGATTCCTCCTCCTGTTCTACCGATCACTGGGGCTGGTGGCCATCCTCGGCCTCACGGTGTTCGGTTCCCTTCTCGTCGCGATCTACGCGTGGTTCGGGGAGGCCACGGGACTCACCCTGACGTTGGCCGGTGTCACGGGGGTCATCGTGTCGGTGGGGATCACCGCCGACAGCTACATCGTGTATTTCGAGAGGATCAAGGACGAGATCCGCCAGGGTGCGAACGCCACTTCGGCTGCCGTTGAGGGTTTCAAGGGAGCGTTCAGAACCATCTTGACTGCCGACACCGTTTCGCTGCTGGCGGCGGGGCTGCTCTACGCCTTGGCTGTGGGCCCGGTGAAGGGCTTTGCTCTGTCCCTGGGCATCGCCACCCTGCTCGACATCTTCGTGGCCAGGACGTTCACCCGCCGGGCTGCCTACATGGTCGCCGGTTCGCGTCTCGGCGAGGGCGGATGGTTCTCGATCACGGCCGCCGCCGGCCAAAGCGAGGAGGCATCATGAGCGGCTGGAAGCGACTTATGGCAGGGCGCACCCAGATCGACTTCGTCGGTCGCAGAAAGCGCTGGTACACCATCTCGGGAGTCGCCATCGCCGTGTCGGTGCTGGCCCTCGCATTGTTTGGTCTCAACCTCGGGCTCGAATTCCGGGGCGGAGTGGCGGTGCAGACCGAGAACCCTGCCGGTGCCGATGTCGCGGCGATCACCGATGCGCTGGCCGAGATCGGTCAGCAGAATGCCGTGATCCAGTTGGTGAACGACGGTGAGGCGGTTCGAATCGAGACTCCTCCGCTCGACCAGGATGGTCAGGACGACTTGCGTCGGGTGGTGGCCGAGGTGACGGGCTCGCAGCGAGAAGACTTGTCGGTCGAGGCGGTCGAACCGCGGTTCGGTGCGCTGCTCGCCCGACAGGCGGTGATCGCCCTGACCGTGTTCCTGGGGGCTGTCGCACTGTTCATCACCTGGCGTCTCGAATGGAAGATGGCCCTGGCCGGCTTGGCAGCCTTGGCACACGACATCATCATCACCACCGGTGTGTACGCCATCACCAGGTTCGAGGTCACCTCGGCGACCGTGGTAGCGCTGCTCACCATTCTCGGCTACTCGCTGTACGACACGGTGGTGGTGTTCGACAAGGTGACAGAAGCGGCCGAACTGGCGGACAAATCCGAGACGTATCCCGACGTCGTCAACCGGTCCATGAATCAGGTGCTGGTCCGGTCTCTCAACACATCGCTCACGTCTCTCCTCCCGGTCGGATCCCTGCTCTTCGTGGGTTCGCTCCTTCTGGGAGCCGCCAGCCTCCAAGACTTCGCCCTCGCCCTGTTCGTGGGCATCGCCACCGGCACCTACTCGTCGATCTTCGTGGCTGCTCCGCTCCTGGCGGAGTGGAAGAAGGACGCCGAGGTCGGACGGCGCAAACCCCGCGAGGATCGCGCGAAGACCGAGGGATACACACCTCGACTGCAGACGGCCGGACCACGGCGCCCGCCGTCCGGTGGGTCTCAGCGAAACCGGCCGCCCCGGCCGCCGCGCAGCGGCCGGTAGACTGCCCCGGTGGACAGCCTACGAGCACTCATCCGAGAGATTCCCGACTACCCGAAGCCGGGGATCCTCTTCTACGACATCACCCCCGTCCTCGGCGACCCGGACGGGTTCGCCGACCTGATCGATGCCATGGCGACACCGTTCCTCGACGCCGGGATCACGAAGGTCGCCGGCATCGAGGCTCGCGGGTTCACGGTGGCGGCCCCTGTCGCCGAGCGGCTCGGTGCCGGGTTCATCCCGATCCGGAAGCCGGGGAAGCTGCCGTTTGCGGTCCACCGTCAGGACTACCAACTCGAGTACGGCACGGATTCGTTGGAGATCCACGTCGATGCCGTGGCAGCCGGCGACCGGGTGCTGCTCGTCGACGATGTGATCGCCACGGGGGGAACAGCGGCCGCTGCCGTGGAACTGCTCCGGACCGTCGGCGCCGATGTGGCAGGGTTTTCGGTGTTCATCGAGTTGGCGTTTCTGAACGGAGCAGCTTCGCTGAACGATGTCACCCACCATGCTCTCCTCACCTACGACTGACCCGGAGCCTTCGCAACGCCTCGAAGACGAGGTGATCTCGACCTTTCTGACGCGTCATCCCGGTGGGGACGCCGACCTGTTGCGGCGGGCCTTCGCCGTGGCGGATCGAGGTCACCAGGGTCAAACCAGGAAGTCTGGCGAGCCCTACATCCACCATCCGATCTCGGTGACGGCCATCCTCGCCGAGTACGGCATGGACGCCGCCACGCTGGCGGCCGCCATCCTCCATGACACGGTCGAGGACACCGACATCACCCTTCCCCAGATCACGGAAGAGTTCGGTGCCGAGATCGCCTATCTGATCGACGGCGTCACAAAGCTCGATCGAATTCAGTACGACACGCGCGAGCAGGCACAGGCCGCCACGATCCGCAAGATGGTCGTGGCGATGGCTCAGGATCTGAGAGTCCTGCTCATCAAGCTCGCCGATCGACTCCACAACATCCGCACCGTGGGAGCGCTCAGGCTCGAGAAACAACAGCGTGTGGCCGGCGAGACCCTCGATGTGTACACCCCTCTGGCCCACCGGCTCGGCGTGCAGGAGATCAAACACGAACTGGAGGATTCCTGTTTCCGCATTCTCTATCCGGGCCCGTATGCCGAGATCAAGGCCAAGCTGGACGAGCGCGCCCCGGAGCGTGAGGTGTTCCTCGAGAAGGTCATGGCCGAGATCACCTCGATGCTCGACGAGGCAGAGGTCGAGGCACAGGTGTCGGGCAGACCGAAACACGAGTACTCGATCTACCGGAAGATGGTCGAGTCGGGCCGGCCGTTCGAGGACATCCACGATCTCATCGGGATCCGGATCGTCACCCAGTCCGTGCAGGGATGTTATGGGGCTTTGGGTCTCGTACACGCCCGGTGGGTTCCTATCTCGGGCCGCTTCAAGGACTACATCGCCATGCCGAAGTTCAACCTGTATCAGAGCCTCCACACGACCGTGGTCGGACCCGACGGCAAACCGCTCGAAGTGCAGATCAGGACCGAGGAGATGCACCGGCTCGCCGAATCCGGGGTGGCCGCCCACTGGCGGTACAAAGAGGGCCCGGAGGCTGCCAGCCTCGATTGGGTCGGAAAGCTCCCGTCCCTCGACGACGACTTTGCCGACCCCGAGGAGTTCCTGGCGCAACTCAAACTCGACCTCTACCAAGACGAGGTGTTCGTGTTGACGCCGCTGGGCGACGTGAAGAGCCTTCCCCGTGGCTCGACCGCTGTAGATTTCGCTTTCGCGGTTCACACCGAGGTCGGTTACCGGTGTGTTGGTTCGAAGGTCAACGGCCGCCTCGTGCCTCTCTCGACCAAGCTGTCCTCTGGCGACATCGTGGAAATCATCACGTCGCGGTCCCAAGATGCCGGACCGTCGCGGGACTGGCTGAACTTCGTCATCACATCGCGGGCCAAGTCGAAGATCAAGGGATGGTTCCTGAAGGAGCGCCGTGACCAGGCCGCGGTCGAAGGGCGCGACGACGTCATGTCCCTTCTGCGCAAGGAGGGTCTGGGGCTGGGCGCAGCCGAGCGTGAGTCGATCCTCAGCGACGTGGCGTCCGACTTCAACCGATCCGATGTCGACGGTCTCATGGCGGCGGTCGGGGAGAACGAGATCTCGGCACAGGCGGTGGTCAACCGCGTCGTTCGGATGGTGCGACCGGCGGTGGATGAAGAGGACCTGCTGGCCCCGGTTCGTCCCCGCAAGTACTCCTCGGGTGGCCCAGGGGTCATCGTCGAAGGTCTCGACGACATGTTGGTCAGAATCGCCCGATGTTGCGCCCCGGTCCCCGGCGATGGGATCGTCGGTTTCGTCACAGTCGGCCGGGGAGTGTCGGTGCATCGCTCCGACTGCACCAACATCGCCGCCCTGCAGTCCGATTCGAGCGAGCGCATGGTTGAGGTCATGTGGGCCCCCGACCGCGTGGGATCGTTCACGATATGGGTGCAGGTGGAGGCCCTGGACCGGACCAAACTGCTCCGGGACGTCACGTCGGCCATCTCCGACATGGGCGGCAACATCACGGCGTCGTCGTCGGTGACCGGTCGGGACCGGGTGGCGATCCTCCGGTACGAGATCGAATTGTCGGATCCCGGAATGGTGTCGAAGCTCATCGCCGATCTGCGGGGGGTCGATGGGGTCTACGCAGCCTTCCGTCTGGTCAGCGATCCGGGTGACTGAGCCTGCGGGAGTTAACCTCGCCGGCGTGATTCTCGATTCCGAAGTCCTCTGGTTCGCAGCCACCAACACGTGGATCGTCGCCCCCGAACGAAGCGGCGAAGCCGTGGTCATCGACGCACCGCCGGACCCCGGCGGCATCGGCAGGCTGTTGGCGCGGTACGACCTGACCCCGGTTGCCCTTCTTCTCACCCATGGGCACATCGACCACATGGGGGGAGCCGAGAGCGTCCGCAAGCTTGGTGCCGGGGTGTTCGTCCACCCCGATGACGACTACCTCACGATGGATCCGGTGGCGCAGATGCGTGGGCTGTTCGGGATGGTGCCCCCGGGCGAATACCTCCCCCCGACCCAGACCATCGGCCTCCGGCACGGGATGGAGCTTCGACTGGCGGGGGTCGACTTCGAGGTGATCCACACTCCGGGCCACACGCCGGGCCACTGCTGTTTTCTGGTGCGCAGCGAAGAGTGGCTGTTCTCCGGCGATCAGCTGTTCGCGGGGTCGATCGGACGAACGGACCTGCCCGGCGGCTCGTTTGAGCAGCTGGCCGAGTCGATGCGGGACCGGGTGATGCCGCTGGCCGACGAAACGAGGGTTCTTCCGGGACATGGACCCGAAACCACGATCGGCACGGAACGCAAGACGAACCCGTTCCGGGGTGAGTGGGCTTGAACGGGGATCGCCCGGCCGACGACTACCCTCCTGGGCCTTCCCCCACCACGATTGGCGATGATCAGACCCCGAACGATGCCCGGCACGCTGGAGCTCCTCCCGGCCGAGCAGATCACTTTTCAGCGGATGCTCGACGGTATTCGGACCACCTTCGAACGGTTCGGCTTCGTGCCCGTCGAGACCCCGGTCATGGAGCTCAGCGAGGTGCTGCTCACCAAGACCGGGGGAGAGACCGAACGCGAGGTCTTCTTCGTCCAATCCACCGGTTCCCTGGAACAGGGGAAGGCTCCCGAGCTGGCTCTCCGGTTCGACCTGACCGTCCCCACGGCCCGGTACGTCGCGGAACACGAGCACGATCTCGCGTTCCCATTCCGTCGATATCAGATGCAGCGTGCGTACCGGGGCGAGCGACCGCAGCGTGGTCGGTTTCGCGAGTTCTACCAGTGCGACATCGACGTGATCGGTCGGGGGACGTTGCCGCTGTATCACGACGCGGAGATCCCGGCCGTCATCGAGAGGGTGTTCGACGACCTGTCCATCGGCGAGTTCACCATCCGTATCAACAACCGCAAGATCATGCGAGGCCTGCTCGAGCGTGCCGGTGAGGTCGAGCCGGATCGTCAGACCCTGCTTTTGCGGGAGATCGACAAACTCGACAAGAGAGGCCGGGACGCGGTTGCCGTCTCCCTCGAGGGGCTCGGTCTCGACCAAAAGGCCGTCGCCGACCTCCTCGACGTCGTTTCTTCGAGGTCCACGGATCACGCCTCGGCCCGACAGGTCTTGTCCAGCTTGTCGGGCAATCCGACCCTCGACGAGGGAGTCGCCGAACTGGTCGAGGTGATCGACGTGATGCGGGCGCTGGGTGTGCCGGAACACCGCTATGCAGTCGATCTGGCGATCGCGCGGGGACTGGACTACTACACCGGCACCGTGTACGAGACGGTTCTCGACGACCATCCGGAATTGGGCTCGATCTGTTCCGGTGGTCGCTACGACGACCTGGCCGGTCACTACACGGACAGTCATCTCCCCGGCGTCGGGATGTCGATCGGACTGACGCGGTTGTTCTGGCAGCTGCGCGAGATCGGAGTCGTCGGCCCTTCACCCTCGACCACCGACGTCTTGGTGACGCTCATGGACGCGGAGGGATTGTCGTACGCCCTCGACATCGCAACGAGGCTGCGCGCTGCCGGGTTGTGCGTGGAGTCGGTCGTCGAGCCGTCGAAGCTCGGCAAACAGCTCAAACACGCCGACAAGGCGGGCATCCGATTTGCGGCGATCGCCGGCTCCGTGGAACGTGAACGCGGTGTCGTCACCCTCAAGAACCTCACAGACCAGACCCAGGTGGAACTTCCGCTGGCCGACGTGGCCCACCACCTCTCCAAGGAGATTCGATGAAGACCATCTACAGAACCGCCCACGCCGCGGACGTCACGTCGATCGGCGAGACCGTCGCCGTCGCCGGCTGGGTACAGGCTCGGCGTGACCACGGTGGTGTGATCTTCATCGACCTGCGGGACTCTTCGGGGCTGCTCCAAGTGGTCCTCGATCCGGCGGTGCTTGGAGAAGCCAAGGACCTCAGGATGGAGTTCTGCGTCATGGTGTCGGGCGAGGTCAGAGCGCGCCCGGAAGGAACCGTCAACCCGAATCTGGCCACAGGAGGCGTCGAGTTGGGGGCGACGGCACTCACCGTTCTGTCGACGTCGGCGGTGTTGCCGTTCCAGATCGAGGACCGGGTGGATGTCGATGAACGAGCCCGGCTCAAGTACCGCTACCTCGATCTCCGTCGCCCCAAGATGGCGGCCAACCTGAAGGCCAGGTCCCGGGCGATAGCGGTGATGCGGCGCGTGATGGACGACCTCGGATTCCTGGAGGTGGAGACGCCGACACTCATAGCCTCCACACCCGAGGGGGCCCGCGACCTTCTCGTGCCGAGCCGGCACCAGAAGGGCTCCTTCTACGCCCTTCCGCAGTCTCCCCAATTGTTCAAACAGCTCCTGATGGTGGCGGGCGTGGAGCGCTACTACCAGGTCGCCAAGTGCTACCGCGACGAGGATTTCCGGTCAGACCGCCAGGTCGAGTTCGCACAGCTCGACTTCGAAGGTGCGTTCTGGGATCGCGACGACGTCCTCGAGACTCTGGAAGAGGTCACTTCGGCTGTCACCCGCGAGGTGCGAGGTGTGGAGCTCTCCCGTCCGTTCCCGCGTTTGACATGGCAAGAGGCGATGGATCGGTTCGGCTCCGACAAACCCGACACCCGCTTCGGAATGGAGATCGTCGACCTCTCGGAGACGTTCGCCGGCACCGGATTCCGGGCCTTCGGCGCTTCGCTCGAAGAGGGTGGGACCGTGCGGGGAATCAACGCCGGCGCCATCGAGTCCACCAGGTCCAGGATGGACGCCTTGACGGAACGGGCGAAGGAACTGGGGGCGAAGGGCCTCGTGTGGATGGTCGTGGAGGACGATGCCACGCTTCGATCGCCGGTGGCCAAGTTCTTGTCCGGCGATGAGATGGAAGGACTGAAGGTCGCTCTGGGGGCGACACCCGGCGACGTGCTCTTGATGGCGGCAGACGCCGAATGGAGGACGGTCGCCGGCGTGCTCGGGGGGCTGAGGCTCGATCTCGGCAAACCCGGTTCCCACGACGAGCTGGCCCCGCTGTTCGTCATCGACTTCCCGACGTTCGAACCGACCGGAGACGGGGGCTGGGCGGCGTCGCACCACCCGTTCACCGCACCGGTCGACGTGGACCAGATGGCGAACGATCCGGCCAACTCGATCTCCAGGGCCTACGACCTCGTGCTCAACGGGTCGGAGCTGGGGTCAGGAAGCGTGCGGATCTTCGACCCGGTCGCCCAGGCGAAAGTGTTCGAGGTGCTCGGGATCTCCAAAGAGCAGGCGGAGAGCCGGTTCGGGTGGTTTCTCGAGGGCTTGCGGTATGGAACGCCTCCCCACGCCGGGTTCGCCATCGGGATCGACCGGTTCGTGGCGATCCTCCAGGACGAGCCGAACATTCGCCAGATCATTCCCTTCCCCAAGACCCAGACCGGCTCCGATCCTCTGACGGGCTCTCCCACGCCGGTGGAGGAGACCCAGTTGGCGGAACTTGGGATCCGGGTCCGGCCTGACGCCAAACCCGAGGCCTGACTCGGACCGCCATGGATCTGTTCAGCGCCCGGGCCGAGGAGGTCGCTGCCAGGACCGCACCGCTTGCGGCCCGAATGCGGCCGCGGAATCTCGACGAGGTGGTGGGTCAACCGACGCTACTCAAATCGGGGGCGGCGTTCCGGCGTGTCGTCGAATCGGGACGACCGGTGTCGATGCTGCTGTGGGGCCCGCCCGGCACCGGCAAGACGACCCTGGCCCGCCTCATCGCCCGTTACGCCGATGCCCACTTCGAGACGCTGTCGGCCACCTCCGCGGGGGTGAAAGACGTGCGGGAGATCCTGGCTGCCGCCCGCGAACGAATCGCAACCGAGGAACGGCGTACCGTGCTGTTCCTCGACGAGATCCACCGATTCTCGAAGAGCCAGCAGGATGCGCTCCTTCCCGGCGTCGAGGACGGCACGATCGTCCTCGTGGGCGCCACCACCGAGAACCCGTTCTTCGAGGTCAACAGCCCGCTGCTGAGCCGGATGACGTTGTTCCGCACAGAACCGCTCACCCCGGACGACTTGAGCGTCATGGTGAGGCGGGCG
>JAOUGY010000022.1 GCA_029865445.1 Acidimicrobiia bacterium
GCACAGCGACGGGTCGCCGGTGTTGAACCCGCGGTTGAACCACTCGACCCGTTGGGCCGAAGACCCGTGCGTCCAGCTCTCGGGACTGACCCGCCCCTGGATCGACTCCTGGATTCGGTCGTCGCCAACCGCTTCGGCGGCATCGATGGCCTCGTTGATCTCGCCAGGGCCGAACACCCCCGCATCCGAGATCGAATTGGCCCACACACCGGCGAAGCAGTCCGCCTGCAGCTCCAGCCCCACCGACCACTGGTTGGCCTCTTGTTGCGACGAGGCCGAACGTTGCCTGTTCTGGACCTCGTCCATGATGTTGAGCTCGTTCTGGACGTGATGCGCGACTTCGTGAGCGATCACATACGCCTCGGCAACGTCGCCCCCTTCAGCGCCGAATCGGCGCTGAAGTTCGTCGAAGAAGGTCTCGTCGAGGTAGATCGTCTCGTCGAGCGGGCAGTAGTGGGGACCGACCGCCGAGTTCGCTCCGCCGCATGCTGAATCTGTCTGTCCACGGAACAGAACGAGTCTCGGATCCCCGTACTCGAGGTTGTTCTGCCGGAATACGGCTTCCCAGGTGTCGTTGTTCGAACCCAGCACGGTCGAGGCGAAGACCTCGTAGTCGTCTTCTCCTTCGAACTCTTCGGCTTGCACGCTCTGTTGCTGCGGCGCCTGTGCCTGGAGCTGGCCGAGGATCTGGTCGAGACCCCCGCCTCCGCCTCCCAGGAGCAACGCCAGGAGGATGCCGATGATCCCCAGCCCGCCGATTCCACCTGCGACGCGCCCGCCGCTCATCCCGCGTCGATCCTCGACGTTGCCGCGGCTTCTGATTCGCTCCCAACGAGCCATCGGGAATCTCCTCTCCTACGAGGCACAAGGTAGCCGTATGCCAGTCCCCCGTTCCACTTGGCCACGACAGGCTGGAGGAGCCGTCTCCCGGGATCCGCATCACTCCCGGTGATGGGCGGCCTGGTCGGCGAGGCGTCGAAGGCGTAGCCTGGGCTGCCATGGAGCTCAACAGCTTGCAGCCCGGAATGGCGATCCCCTACGGCGGGAATCGTGTTGCGCACGTTCCGGAATCCCTGGCTCAAGCCTTCTCTGCCGGTGACCGGCTGGTCGTCGTTCAGGACACCGGCGACCTTCTCCACATCCGGCGATCGGACTGGGAGCCTGCGCAGCGTGCAGTGACCCGCGCTCATGAGGCCTTCCAGCGCATGGGTTCGGTGACGGACGCGCAGATCACGAACTTCTACCTGGCCTTCGCCGATCGCTTGGCCGACGACAAAACGTTCAAGTCGATAGCCGATGCCAACGAGTCGGACGTCAGGCGAGCGAAGGGTCGGGGACGATCCACGACCCGACTCGTTCTTTCGCCGACGATGCGGACCGACATGATCACCGGGCTCCGGGGGTGGGCCGAGGCGGAAGCCGGACGAGGATCCGTCGTCGACACCGTGACGCACACAGGGTGGCGGGTCGAGCTTGTCAAGAGTGGACTCGGCGTGGTCGGATTTGTGTTCGAGGGCAGGCCGAACGTGTTCGCAGACGCCACCGGAGTCATCCGCTCCGGCAACACCGTGGTTTTCAGGATCGGGTCCGACGCTCTGGAAACGGCGCAGGCGATCGTGGCGGCGGCGCTCGATCCCGCCCTCGAATCGGCCGGGCTCCCACCGGGTACGGCCGCGCTGGTGGACTCTCCCGAGCGGGCGGCGGGGTGGGCGATGTTCTCCGACCCGCGGCTGGCGCTGGCCGTGGCACGAGGTTCCGGGCCGGCGGTGGCACAGCTCGGTGCGGTGGCCCGCCAGGCCGGAATCCCGGTGTCGCTCCATGGAACTGGCGGTGCCTGGATCATCGCCGCACCCGATGCCACGCCCGACGACGTCCAAAAGGTGGTGGTGCGGTCCCTCGACCGCAAGGTGTGCAACACCCTCAACACGATGTGCATCCCCGCATCGAGGGCCGACGATTTGATCCCATCGTTCCTCTCCGCTCTCGATGCCGCCGGGCGCCAGAGGAGCGCGGTTTCCAAGCTGCACGTCGTAGCCGAGCAACGTGATCACATTCCGGCGTCGTGGTTCGAACCATCAGCCATCTCACGAGCGGAAGGAATCGTGATCGAGCCCCGAACCGAAGAGATCGGCTGGGACGAACTCGGTCGCGAGTGGGAATGGGAGGACTCCCCGGAGGTGACACTCGTCGTGGTGGATTCCATCGACCACGCAGTCACCCTGTTCAACGAACACAGCCCCCGGTTTGCGGCGAGCCTCGTGGGCGGATCTGCAGGAGATCACACCCATTTCTTCGACACGATCGATGCACCCTTCGTCGGCAACGGTTTCACCCGCTGGGTCGACGGACAGTACGCGCTCAACACGCCGGAGCTCGGGCTGTCCAACTGGCAGTTCGGCCGCCTTTTCGGACGGGGGGGAGTCTTGAGTGGCGACTCCGTTTTCACGATAAGAACCCGAGCGGTACAGGATGTCCTCGACATAGGTCGATGACTCTGCAAGGGTGCGTTCGAACGGTCGACGGGGAACACGTCCGTTGAAGGTCATGTTGTACCGAGAGACAGGTTTGAGGCTGGAGGAAACGTGAACACCGAAACGACCACAGAAATAACGAGCAAGACGGCACTGATCGACGATTTCCTCGACAGGCACGGAGTTGGCCTGCCGGGTCACATCGTGGACTTCGCTCTCGACCTCCGCGGTGTGATCGCCGAGCTCGAAGCCTTGGTCGAACGGGTCCCAGCCGGCGTGTGAGCCCGGGCCCCTCCGATCCCCTCGCAGCCGCGGCCGCCGTTCTCGCAGGCGCACGAAGCCTGCTCGTGTTCACCGGCGCAGGCATCTCCACCGAGTCCGGAATCCCCGACTTCCGCGGGCCCGACGGGCTGTGGACCAAAGTCGATCCCGACGATTTCACGATTCAGCGCTACCTGCGGAGCCGCGAGGTGCGGGTGTCCGGGTGGCGGATGCACCAGAGGGGCGAGCTGTGGGGCGCTCGTTCCGCGACTCAACCCAATCGAGCCCACCACGCCATCACCGAGATGTGGCGCGCCGGTATCGTCGGCGGTTGTGTCACTCAGAACATCGACGGTCTCCACCAGGCGGCCGGCCTTCCGGACGACGTGGTCGCCGAGGTACACGGGAACGTCCGCAAGGCGCACTGTCTGGGATGCGAAACGACTTGGCCAACCGAGGAGGTGCTCGAGTGGGTCGACGCCGGCGACGAGGACCCGCACTGCCCCCGGTGCGGCTCCCTGGTGAAGACCACCACGGTCATGTTTGGTGAACTCCTCCCCGACGACCAGGTCGCACGGGCAGCCCGCTTTGCGCACGAAGCGGACGCCGTGCTGGCCATCGGGACGACACTTTCGGTGTACCCCGCCGCCGACTTCGCGCTCACCCCGGTCCGGAAAGGGGCACCACTCGTGATAGTGAACATGGGCGACACCGACCACGACCGGCTGGCGACGGTAAAGGTCGAGATGAAGGCCGGCGATGCCATGACCTCGCTGGCGGCCGCTCTCAGCTGACACTCGCCTCACCCCGCCTGACATGCGGCCGGCGCGGAGCGTAGCCTGGAACCGGTGATCGAGTTGCGGGGTCTCTGCATCGACGACGTCGAGATGGTCCACGCCGTCATTCGGTCGGCCGAGATCGCCGACCGTATTCCGATCGTGACACCGCGCCAGGAGGTCGACGACATGTTCGCCGACCCCTATTTCGAGCCGGACACCGATGGCGTGGTCGTGGAGGTCGACGGCTCGATTGTCGGTTGGGGGCGCATCCACCATCGACCCTCGACCGCCGACTTCGACAAGGCGTACATCCAGGGAGACATTCATCCCCACTACCGCCGGCGAGGCCTCGGTACCGCACTGTTGAGGTGGCAGCTCGAACGCGCGGCCCAGTGCATGACCACGGTACCCAGCAGGTACATCCGGGCCGATGTGTACGACTGGCGTTCGGATGCGTGCGCCCTCTTCGAGGCGGGCGGGATGAAGCCGGTCAGATACACCGACGAGCTGCGCATGCCGTTGGCGATCCCGCAGCTCCCCTCTCCGTTGGCCGTGGAGGTCATGAGATGGACGTCGGACCACACCGAAGGCGCAAGGCGCGTCATCAACGAGGCATTCACCGACCATTGGGGATCGACGCCCCGCGACGAGGAGGCGTTTCGCTCGCTCCTCTCGACCTACGGGACTCGGCTCGACCTGAGCCACGTTGCTGTCGCCGGCGGGCGGATCGTCGGAGCGGTCTTGAACTTTCATGTGCCGGAGGACGAAGAGGTCACGGGCCGGCTCGATGGATGGATCGGCACGCTGGGCGTAGCTCGACCGTTCCGCCGCCGGGGTGTGGCGACCGCGCTGATCGTCGCATCGCTCGGATCGTTCCGGGCGGCCGGGCTCACCCATGCCATGATCGGCGTGGACTCCGAGAATCCCAGCGGCGCCCATCACCTGTATCGGCGGCTCGGTTTCGAGCCGGTGAACCGCTCGGTGACCTACGAACTCGTGGTGTGATGGCCTAGCAACCACCCGCCCCTACCCTCGAGCACCGGAGGTGTGCATGACAACCACCTGGTATCGCGTGGATCCTGGAGACATGGAGGCGGGCACGATCACCACGGTGGTCGCAGGAGGCAGGGCCCTGGCGGTGACACGGACCGCCGCCGGGTGGGGAGTGGTCGACAACCGGTGCCCGCACCAGGGTGGGCCTCTGGGCGACGGCGAGATCGATCCACAAACCGGGTACCTCTTGTGCCCCTGGCACGGGTACGAGTACGACCCCGTGTCGGGGCAACCCCCGCCCGGGTTCGCCGATTCCGCGATCGCATATCCGGTCGAAGAACGCGCCGACGGTCTGTACGTGGAATTGCCCGACCAAGAAGCCAGGGTGTCCCTGATGGATCAGATGGTCGACGTGATGACCGAATGGGGCGTCGACACGGTGTTCGGGATGGTGGGTCATTCCAACCTCGGTATGGCCGACGCGATTCGGCGGGCGGAACAAGCCCACCGGCTCCGCTACATCGGTGTGAGGCACGAAGGAGCTGCAGCTTTCGCCGCGTCCGCCTACGGCAAACTCACGGCCCGCCCTGCAGCATGCCTGTCGATTGCCGGCCCCGGGGCCACAAACCTGCTCACCGGTCTCTGGGATGCCAAGGTCGACCGGGCTCCGATCCTTGCGTTGACAGGGCAAGTTCAGACGCAGGTGCTGGGCCCCGGCGCCTTCCAGGAGGTGCCTCTGGCAGACGCCTTCGCTCCGGTGGCGGCGTGGTCCCAGACGGTCCTGCGGGCGTCGAATGCGACCGAGTTGGTGGCCCTGGCCGTCAAACATGCCATCGTTGATCGAGACGTCGCACATCTGATCCTCCCCGACGAGGTACAGGAACTCGATGGTCTCGAGGCCCCGCCGGACAGACCGATGGCCGGTCGTGTCGCCGCAGCGGACATCCATCCGCCCGACGAGGCACTGGCCGAGGCACTGAAGCTCCTGGACGGCGCCGAGCGGCCGGTGATCGTGGCTGGGAACGGCGCTCGTCCGTTCCGCGAACTCGTGGTCGCGCTCGCAGAACGCATCGATGCCCCCGTGATCACGACGTTCAAGGCCAAAGGGCTCGTTGGGGACGATCACCCGCTCGCCTGCGGTGTGGTGGGAAGATCAGGGACGCCGATCCCTGCTGCCGTGATGGCGAGAGCGGACGCGATGCTGGTGCTCGGCGCATCGTTTTCGAATCATTCCGGGCTCGCAACCTGGGTGCCGACGATCCAGGTCGACACCGACCGGATGACGCTGGGCAAGTTCGGCCCGGTGGACGTGCCGGTTCTCGGTGATATCGGCGTCACGCTCCGAGCGTTGCTCGACACGATGACACCGGTAGAGCGGCCTGATCTTCGCCTCGAGCTCGAGCGGCGCTGGACGCGCTGGCGGATCGAGAAGGCCGGTCGGGCGACACAGAAGGATCATCTTGGCCGTATGCATCCGGCGGCGGTGTTCGAAGCGCTCTCGGAGGCAGTACCCGAGGATGGTGCCATCGCCGTCGATGTCGGAAACAACACGTATGCCTTCGGTCATTACTTCGAGTCCAAGGCCGCGCAGGATGTCGTGATGTCGGGATACCTGGGGTCGATCGGGTTTGCCTTCCCGGCGGCGATGGGGCTGTGGGCGGCGACCAGAGACACCGGCCGGAAGGTCGTCTCGATCTCAGGTGACGGCGGGTTCGGCCAGTACATGGCCGAGTTCACAACGGCTGTGAAGTATCAGATGCCGATAACCCACATCCTGCTCGACAATGCAGAGTTGGGGAAGATCAGCCGAGAACAGATCGGCGCCATCCGACCGGTGTGGGAAACGGACCTCGTCAACCCGGACTTCGCCGAGTACGCCCGGCTGTGCGGAGGGTTGGGGCTTCGTGTCTCCGACCGCGGGGAGCTTCCCGATGCTCTCGCCCGGTCGATGAGCCACACCGACGGCCCGTCGATGGTCGTCGTGGAGTCGATGGCTCGAGCCGTGTGATCGTCGTCACCGTTGGACGGTCATGCACCGGCGGACGCGCGGTCCCCGGCAAGCGTCAGGTCTTCAGCAAGGGGAAGGGCGACCGTGAACGTCGAACCGACGCCGACTCGCGAGTCGACCTCGATGCTGCCCCCGTGGTGTGCTGCGATCTCCTTGCATATCGCCAGCCCGAGCCCTGTCCCGCCGATCCCAGCTGTGCGAGCCGTCTGCGCCCGGTGATAGCGGGTGAACATGAAGTCGAGATCCGCCGGAGCGATGCCGATTCCGTTGTCTGTGACCGAGAGCACCACACGGTCGTCGGCGAGCCCAACCTCCACGATCACCGCACCTCCTTCCGGCGAGTACTTGATCGCATTCGTGACCAGGTTCTCCACTAAGCGGTGAAGCTCCGACCGATGGCCGAGCACCGGCGACGGCACACCCCGAATCAACAGATCCACGCCCTGCTGGCCCGCCCTGATCAGATGCAGCGACGCGACCTGGCGAGCGAGCCCGGCGATGTCGACGACTTCGACCGGAGTGGATCGGAGACGCCGTACCCGCTCCGTCTCGATCAGGTCTTCGACGAGCTCGCGGAGCTGGAGGGCACCGGCACGCACGATCTGCACGAGTTGGGCGTCGATCCCGAGGCCTGCTTCGACGTCATCATCGAGCATCTCGCCGGCACCGGAGATGGCCACCAGCGGGTTCTTCAGGTCGTGAACGATATTGGCGACGAGCTCCGAGCGGGCCCGTTCCGCCCTCACCCGATCGCTCAGGTCCATGGCGATGGTGGAGTACATCTCGATCTCGCCTGACTCTGAGCGGTGAGCGATGACGGTCTGGGCAACGGGTATCTCCTCGCCTTCGGGTCCAAGGTATGCGGAGTCGCCCTGCCACACGCCGTGTTCGCGGGCGGCAGGTATTGCCACGGTCCGTAACTGCTCGGCAGCCCACTCGGGCGAGAGCCCACCGACCTCGACGTCCGATGCCGGCCCGTCACCGAAACCCGTCATGGCGCGAGCGCCCGGACTCAGGTAGCTGATCAGGCCTTCGGCCGTCGCGAATCCGATGAAGTTCGGAGACGCTTCGACGATCGCAGACAACTGCCGAATTCGGCGCGAGGCCTCGATGCTTTCGGAAATGTCGCGAGCGATGAGTACATAGGCGGGACCATCCTCCGAGTCGAATCGACCGGACCGAACGTCGAACGTGTGATCCACGCCGCCGATCGCTGCCTTGACCTCAATCGGCTCCTCCGCCTCGAGAAGTTCACTCACGGTATCGGCTCCGAACACGGCCGCCAGGCTCGACCCCGCTACGTGCCCGCCAAACACTTCTATTGCCGCACGGTTCTCGAGTTCGATTTGTCCCGACTTCGAGACAACGAGCACCGGACTGCGGGCTGCATCGAAGACTTTCCCCAACTGATCCGCCAAGGTCTTGGATCGACGATGGATCCTGGCGACTGCGCCCGACGACAGCATCACCACCGCCGCGAACAGCTGCATGCTGGCAACGTCGGTCGCTCCGGCACCCGTCGTGAAGGGTCCGTATCCGGCGATCGTGAGGTTCGCCATGATCACCGTCACAGCCGCTACCACCACCATCAAATTGCGGCCACCGATGACGGTTGCGGCGATCATCATGATCGCCAGCGCCATGTACATGAGGGGCTGATCGACCGAGCCGGCAGCGAGAAACAGTGTGATCATCAGGGAACCCGCCCCGACGCCGACGACCACACTGCGCACAACTTCGGGCGTCAATCTCGAGGTCTGCCGATGGGCGACGGCTATGACAGCGGGGGCGAATATGAGGATCCCTATGGCATCGGCCTGGATCCAGGCGAGGCCGGTCGCCAAGGGCGCCATCCCCCCCGGGGCCGCCACCAGCAGTACGCCTAGGAGGGCCGCGGAGCTCCCACCGCCGACGGCCGCCACCACAACACGCCACAGGTTCCTCAGAGCTTCCAGGGGAGTCTCCTGCCCGTGATCGGGCCGCAATATCGCGGTCCCGACTGCAGCGCCGACTCCCGCCGCAGCGGCGAAGCCCAGGGCAGCCCCCACCGGGGCACCCGTGGCGAGATTGACGACCACGTTCGCGAGAACCACCACATACAACGTGGCGGATCGCTGGGACCGGCGCACGCAGGCGACCCCACCGACGGCGACGCCGGCTGCCGGCCAGATGATCGCCACGCCGAGTCCCGGGTCGACGAAGTAGCGGCCGAACACGGCGGCGACGGCGTATGCGGCACCTACGACCACAGGCGCCACGAGTCTTCTCCAGTTGAGCACGGACATCGCACTTCTCGTCGGCCTCCTGCATCATCTTCTCAAGCGGTTCTGTTCGACGAACAAGACCGACCGGTCGGTATGTAACCTCGACATGACAGGGACTAGATGGAGCAGCCGTGACCGAATACCGAGCACCTCTGAACGACATACGGTTCGTCCTCGAGAACATCGTCGACATCCAGGCGATCTCCGAGCTCAACGGATACCAACACGCCGACCCCGAGACCGCCGCCGGGGTGCTCGCCGAGGCAGGTCGGTTCTTCTCAGAGGTGATCGCTCCGCTCAACGCGATCGGCGACCAACAGGGTTCGAGACTCGTCGACGGAGCGGTGGTGACGCCCGACGGATTCCGGGAGGCCTACTCGAAGTACGTCGAGTCCGGGTGGGCCGGGGTTCACATGCCCGAACAGTGGGGCGGCGGTGGTTTCCCGTATGCGGTGGGCATCGTCATTCAGGAGATGTTCAAGAGCGCAAACATGGCCTTCTCGCTCTGCCCGCTCCTCACCCAGGCCGCCATCGACGCACTCCTCGAACACGGATCGGACGAGCAGCGAGCCCTCTACCTGGAGAAACTCATTTCCGGGGAATGGACCGGAACCATGTGCCTGACCGAGCCACATGCCGGGTCGGACGTCGGAGCGCTCAGCGCCAAGGCCGAACCCGTGGGCGACGGCACCTACGCGATCACGGGCCAGAAGATCTTCATCACGTGGGGCGACCAAGACCTCACCGACAACATCGTCCAGCTGGTCCTGGCCCGGACTCCGGGCGCCGGACCCGGCACCAAGGGCATCTCCTTGTTCATCGTGCCCAAGATTCTCGGCGACGGTGCACGCAACAGTTACGAAATCGTCTCGCTCGAACACAAGCTCGGTATCCACGCCTCCCCTACCTGCGTGATCTCGTTCGACAAGGCCATCGGAACCCTCGTCGGGGAAGAGAACCAGGGCATGCGGTACATGTTCACGATGATGAACGCCGCTCGGATCGCGGTGGGCGTGGAGGGCCTGGCGATCGCCGAACGGGCCTATCAGAAGGCGACGGAGTACGCGCTAGAGCGGCGCCAGGGCCGAGCCGTGGGCACGGCCCCCGGGGAGAGTTCGCTCATCATCGAACATCCCGACATCAGGCGGTCGCTGATGACCATGCGCTCGACCATCGAGGCGATGCGATGCCTGTTGTACGACACGGCGGGTGCCAGCGACGTCCAAGCGCATGGTGCCACCGACGAAGATCGAACTCGGGCGGGAGAACGCGTGGCGCTCATGACGCCGCTGTGCAAGGCGTGGTCGACGGATCGCGGGGTTGAACTCGCCTCCATCGGACTCCAGGTGCACGGAGGGATGGGTTACGTAGAAGAAACCGGGGCAGCCCAGTACTACCGAGACGTCCGGATCGCACCCATCTACGAGGGAACCAACGGCATCCAGGCGATCGACCTTGTCCTTCGCAAGCTGCCGATGCGCGACGGCGCCGTGGTTCGAGAATTGCTCGATGAGATGGTGGCCACCGTGAACGATCCTGATCTGGATCCGGAAGTGGGTGCGGCACTCGAGATGGCGATCGCATCACTGCGCCGGGCGACCGAGGGGCTGTTGGGTCTGCTGGCGGAGAGCCGGTATGACGATGCCCTCGCCGGGGCGACCCCGTATCTCGACATGTTCGGCACCACCGTCGGTGGTTGGTACATGGCGAGGAGTCTCGCTTCGGCCCAAAGGCTCATCGCCCATGGGTCGGCAGATGGCCCCTACCTCCAATCAAAGACCACATCCGCCCGCTTCTATTGCACCCAACTCCTTCCGAGAGCCGCCGGGCACGAGCAGGCCGTGCTCGCGGGCGCCGGTCCTCTTTTTGCCATAGACGCCGACAGTCTCACCGTCCGGTGAACCCGACCACCGCCGGGGTGGCACAATGACCCGATGGAGAAAAGACGGGTGGCCATCACCGGCATCGGGGTGGTGTCGGCGGCCGGCATAGGGATCGAATCGTTCTGGGCTGGGCTGTCGAAGCCGCCCGGGCAGGGACCGCACAGAATCACTGGTTGGGAGCCCGAGGAGTGGATCCCGCGGCGCGAGGCGCGGCGGATGGACCGATTCACCCAATTTGCGATGGTGGCGGCCGCCGAGGCGCTCGAGATGGCTGGAGGGCTCGACCACGTCGATCCCGGTCGGGTGACCGTGTCGGTGGCAACCGGCATCGGCGGCCTGGAGGCGCTCGAAGACCTCATCCAGGGATCTGCGGTGGATGAGCCCCGCGTCTCGCCGATCCTCATTCCGATGATGATGTGCAATGCGGCAGCAGCGACGATCTCGATCAAGTACGGCTACGGCGGCCAAGCCTCGACCCCCGTGGTCGCTTGTGCGGCCGGCGCCCAAGCCATCTCCGATGCCCTCCGCCAGATCCAGTGGGGATACGCCGACGCGGCCGTGGCGGGAGGCGCGGAGGGTGCGATACGTCGCGCCACGATCGAAGGGTTCCTCGCCAGCAAGGCGCTGTCGCCCACCATGGTCGCCCGACCGTTCGACGGTGCCCGAGACGGTTTCGTCCTCGGGGAAGGTGCCGGCATCCTCATCCTCGAGGAGTACGAATCGGCGCGGCGTCGGGGCACCCCCATCATCGCCGAGTTGTTGGGCGCCGCTTCCACGGCCGACGCCCACCACATCACCGCTCCTCACCCCGAGGGTAACGGTGCCGAACGAGCCGTGCGGCTCGCCGTCGACGACGCCGGAATCTCCCTCGACCAGGTCGCGTATGTGAACGCGCACGGGACCGGGACCGACCTCAACGACCGTGCCGAAGGCCAGGTCGTGGCACGCGTCTGGCCCGGGCAGCAGCCGGCTGTGTCGTCCATCAAGGGGACGACCGGGCACGCGTTGGGTGCCTCAGGCGCCATCGAGGCCGTTGCCTCGGCGGCCGCCATCCAGCGCTTGGAGCTACCCCCCAATGTAGGTTTGAGCGACCTGGACGGTGCGATCCCTCTCGACGACGTGGTGACCGAATCCAGGTCGTGGGAGCCCGGCTATGTCGTCTCCAACTCGTTTGGATTCGGTGGCCACAACACCGTGTTGGTGTTCGGCCCCGCCTGAATCCTCGGACATCCCTAGACTGACGTCCGACAAACGGGAGCTCGGTGAGACCGGGCTGAGAGGGAGCCTGCGGAGGCTCCGACCGTCGAACCTGATCCGGGTAATGCCGGCGCAGGGAAGACTCAGCCGATCCCCTCGCTCCCGACGTAGATCAGAAGGAGCGAACAATGTCGAAGAGACTTGCCGCCTCGCTGCTCGTCGTCGGGATGACCCTCGTGGCATGTGCCGGCGAGGAGACGACATCCGCAACCGGCGGCGACACACCCGAGTCGATCCGCGTGGTGACGCACGACTCGTTTGCCGCCGGGGTGAACGATGACACCTTCGCCGGCTTCACCGCAGAGACCGGCATCGAAGTCGAAGTGTTTCCGGCGGGCGACGCCGGCGCCATGGTCAACCAACTCGTACTGACCAAAGACGATCCGATCGGCGATGTGGTGTTCGGAGTCGATGACACCTTCCTCTCGAGGGCGCTGGAGGCAGACGTCTTCACCGTGCACGAATCGAAGCATCTGCCGGACGTCGACCCGTCGCTACAGCTCGACCCCGAGCATCGGGTCACTCCCATCGACTTCGGCGACGTGTGCATCAACTACGACAAGGCCGAGGTCTCGATCCCCCCGAGCTCACTCGACGACCTCCTCACCGAGGACTGGACTGGAACCCTGGTCGTCGAGAACCCGGCGACCTCGTCGCCCGGGCTGGCCTTCCTCCTGGCGACCATCGCCGAGTACGGTGATCCGGGGTTCGAGGAGTACTGGCAGGGGCTTGTGGCCAACGGGGTGGAGGTGGTTGGTGACTGGGACACCGCCTACTACGCCTCGTTCACCCGATACGGGGGCGAGCGGCCATTGGTGGTCTCGTACGCATCGTCCCCACCCGCCGAAGTGGTTTTTGCCGAGGAGCCGCTCTCGGAGGCTCCCACCGGCGTGATGCTGGACGGGTGCTACCGCCAGATCGAGTTCGCAGGTGTCCTCGAGGGAACCGGCCGGGAGGGTCCGGCAGGCCAACTGGTCGACTTCATGCTGTCGCCCGAGTTCCAGGCGCAGATCCCTCTGACCTGGTTCGTGTTCCCCGCGAACACCACCGTTGAGCTGCCCCCGGAGTTCGTCGATCACACGACCCTCCCGGAGGCACCCGCCTCGGTCGATGCCGCCGAGATCGACACCAATCGCGAACGCTGGATCGAGACGTGGACCGACATCGTCCTCGGCTGACCCCGAAATTGCGTAGCTGAGTTGCATATGTGGAACTCAGCTACGCAATTTCGGTGGCGGTTGGCGGTTGGGCCGCTCGTGTTCGTCGCGGCGCTCTTCCTGTACCCCCTTGCGCGGCTGCTGGTCCTGGCTTTCGACGATGGGGGCGGCTTCGCCGAGGTGCTCTCGAACCCGAGAATCCGATCCTCGCTGTGGTTCACGCTGTGGCAGGCCACCGCTTCAACGATCCTCACTGTGATGGCGGCGCTGCCGCTGACCTGGGTGATCTCGAGATTCAGGTTCCGGGGTCGGGACCTCGTACGCGCCCTCGTCACAGTCCCCTTCGTGCTGCCGACCGTTGTGGTGGGGGTGGCGTTCGCCGCGTCCGGGATGTCGGGGTCGGTGGGCGGAATCCTGGCGGCTCACGTCTTCTACAACCTGGCCGTGGTGGTGCGAACTGTCGGCGGCGTCTGGTCGCGCCTCGATCCGGCGCTCGACCAGGCGGCGCGGACCCTCGGCGCGTCCCCGATCCGGGCGTTCCGCACTACGACGTTGCCGCTGCTCGCTCCGGCCGTAGCGGCGGCATCGGCGATCGTGTTCTTGTTCTCGTTCACGTCGTTCGGTGTCGTGCTCATCGTCGGCGGGCTCCGCCACAGAACGTTGGAAGTGGAGATCTACCAGCAGGCGATCACGTTCCTCGATCTCCCCGCCGCCGGAGCCCTCGCCGTGCTCCAACTGATCGGTGTGGTCGCGGTGATGACGGTGTACTCGCGGTATCAGGAGCGCCGCGCAGTCCGATTCCGAATGGTGGCGGAGACCGATGCCCTCATCCCCGTGCGAACCGGTCGCGAACGCGTGCTGGTGACCACGATCGTCGTCGCCACCCTGGCCGCCCTGCTCGCTCCCCTGTGGGCGCTCGTGAGACGTTCATTCGAAGGCGGTCTCGGCGGCTGGCGATTTCTGGGCGATCCCGGGCGGATCGCCATCGACCCCATGGCGGCGATGAGCTCCTCGCTGCGCATCGCCGCAGCGACGACGGTGATCGCGGTCGTCGTCGGCGGCATGGCGTCGGTGGTGATCGCGGCCGGTTCGGACCGGCTGTCCCGAGGGTTCGACGTGCTGATCATGTTGCCCCTCGGCACCTCTGCCGTCACGATCGGGCTGGGGTTCCTCGTGTCGCTCGGGTCGCTGAGGACGTCGTTCTGGATGATCCCACTCGCTCACGCACTCGTGGCCATTCCGTTCGTCGTGCGCGCGTCGACACCCACTCTCCGGTCCATCAGATCCGAGCTCAGGGAGGCAGCGGCCGTGCTCGGCGCACCACCCTCCAGGGTTTGGCGAGAGATCGATCTCCCGATCGTGGCCAGGGCGATGGCTGTGGGCGCCGGGTTCGCCGCGGCCGTGTCGCTCGGGGAATTCGGGGCAACCAGCTTCATCGCGAGGCCCGAAACCCTCACGCTTCCGACGATGATCTTCCGGCTTCTGGGCCGTCCGGGAGCCGTGACCTACTCTGCGGCGATGGCTTCGGCTGTGATCCTCATGGTCACGACTGCAGCCCTCATCCTTGCCGTGGACCGGCTCAGGTCGAACGAGGTCGGGAGCTTCTGATGGGGCTGGCAGTGCACGGTCTCGTCAAACGATTCGGCGCCAAGACTGCGCTCGCGGGCGTTGACTTGGAGGTCAACGACGGAGAGGTGCTGGCTGTTCTGGGGCCCTCCGGGTGCGGCAAGTCGACGATGTTGCGAGTGATCGCCGGGCTCGAAAGCCCCGATGCCGGGACCGTGCAGTGGGGCGGCGTCGACATCACCTCACTGCCGACTCATGAGCGAGGGTTCGGGCTCATGTTTCAGGGCTACGCCTTGTTTCCCCACCGAACAGTCGGGGAGAACGTCGGCTTTGGCCTCAAGATGCAGGGCGTGGAACGGCACGAGGTCGAGGTCCGCGTTGCGGACGCCCTCAGCTGGGTTGGTCTCGACGGCTTCGCGCGACGGCACATCGAAGGGCTGTCGGGGGGCGAACAGCAGCGGGTGGCGCTCGCCCGGACCCTTGCGCCGGAGCCGAGACTCGTGATGCTGGACGAACCGCTCGGCGCGCTGGACCGCCGCCTCCGCGACCGCCTGGTGGACGAAGTCGCCGAGCTCCTGAGAGCCCGGAACGCCACCGCTCTGTATGTCACCCACGACCACGACGAGGCGGACACCGTGTCCGATCGGGTCGCACTGATGCGATCCGGCGTGATCGCCCAGGTCGGCACGCTCGCGGAACTCAGGTCGGCGCCCGCCGACGACTGGGTTGCCGACTTCGTCCGCTGACGGACATGAAAGACACGTGAGAAAGGTAGGAGCCGGACCCATGCCCTTCTCATCCGCCTTTCAGAGATCGGTCGTAACCTCTGGCCCATGACCAACGGACGACTCCTCGTGGTGGAGGACGACCAGGGTGTCCGGGAGTCTCTCGCCCGCGCCCTGCAGTACGAGGGCTACGACGTGGCCACGGCCGCTGACGGTTTCGCCGCGCTCGATGCGGTGCGCCGGAGCGAGCACGACGCCATCATTCTCGACGTGATGATGCCTGGCCTCGACGGCCTCGACGTGGCACGCAAGATCCGAAGCAACGGTCACGCCACTCCGATTCTCATGCTCACCGCCCGCCATGAGGTGTCGGACCGTGTGGCCGGTCTCGATGCCGGCGCGGACGACTACCTGGTCAAACCCTTCGCCCTGGACGAGCTGCTCGCCCGCCTGCGGGCGCTCCTCCGGAGGGGCGGCGTCACCGAGAGTCGGGACGTGTTGACGGTCGCCGACCTCGAGATCGACCCGGCCGCCAGGACGGTTCGGAGGGGCAGCCGCAGGATCGACCTCACGAAGACCGAGTTCGATCTGCTCGAGTTGCTTGCTTTCAATGCCGGCATTGTCCTCACCCGCGAGGTCATCTTCGAACGCGTGTGGGGCTACGACTTCGAGACAAGCTCGAATTCGCTGGACGTGTACGTCGGCTACCTCAGACGCAAACTCGAGTCCACCGGCGAACCGCGACTGATCCATACCGTACGGGGCGTCGGCTATGTCGCTCGCGCGGAGCCGTGACATGACGCTCCGAACCCGCTGGGCGCTCACGTCGGCTGTCATCGCCGCCCTCACCATCGGGCTCGCCATCCTCGCCGCGCTGGCGGTCACGTCGAACCAGCTCCGGCGCGAGGTCGATCAGGACCTGCGCCAGCGCATCGTCGCGGTACCGGCCGACCTCCGGGAGCTGCTCGGGCGCTCGTTCCGCCCGTTCGGGAACCGGCAGCCGCCGCTCCGGTTCGATGCGGTGATACAGGTGGTCACCGAAGACGGAACGACTATCGCCTTCGATGAGGCACCGGCTCTACCGGTGGGCGATGCCGAGCGCCGCCTCGCCGAAGGTCCTGGGCAACCGGTGCTGCGAACGGTCGACGTGGACGGGGCTCCCCATCGGATGATCACTGCACACGTGTCGGCGAACCAGGTGAGTGGGGCCATCCAGATCGCCGTCGACATCTCATCCATCGACCGATCCCTGCTCGCGCTTCGCCGCAGGCTGGTCCTTGTCTGGCTGGCGGCGTCGGGAGCCGCCGCAGCGGCCGGCTGGCTGACAGCTCGGCGGGCCATGGTCCCGGTGGAAACCCTCACCTCCACCGCAGAGCGCATCGCGGCGACGAGCGACCTGGACGCCGGCGACGTGGGTCTCGACACGGACGCGCCCGCTGAGATCGGCCGGTTGGCATCGGCATTCACATCGATGCTGAACGCCCTCCGCCAATCGCGGGATCAGCAGCGCCGGTTGACATCCGACGCGGGCCACGAGTTGCGGACTCCGCTCACCGCTCTCCGCACGAACTTGGAGACACTCCGACGGCGCGACGCCGACCTCACCGACGAGCAGCGGACCGAGCTCCTCGACGCCGCCATCGAGGAGGTGGGCGAATTGAGCAGCCTCTCCGCAGAGCTCGTCCAGCTCGCATCCGACGCGGGATCGGAGGAGCCGATGGTCGAGGTGGATCTCTTCGAGCTGGCCGTGGCCGTGGCTGACCGGTTCCGTCGCCGATCCTCTCAGCAGATCTCGGTGACGGGCGCTCCGGCCCGGGTGAGGGCCAGAGCGGGGCAGATCGATCGGGCCATCTCGAATCTGGTGGACAACGCCTTCAAGTGGTCGTCGGGTGAGGTGTCGATCGCGGTCGACGGAACCTCGGTGTCGGTTCGTGACGACGGCCCGGGCATCCCCGAAACCGATCTCCCCCACGTGTTCGAACGGTTCTACCGGGCGGTGGGGGCCCGTTCGACTCCCGGGTCGGGATTGGGGCTGGCAATCGTAGAAGCGATCGTGGCGGGTCACGGGGGCACCGTGCGAGCCGAGAATCACCCCGACGGCGGTGCCGTGGTCGGGTTCACCCTGCCGTCCGCCTGATCAGTGGCGTGGATGCGACTTGACCGCGGCTATCGCCTCGGTGACCCGCAGCGTTATCTCGGCGGTGGTCTCTGGCGATTGCAGCCGGGCCAGGGCGTGGTTTCGACCCTCATCGCTGGTCACGTAGGCCGGGGTCACCTGTGACAGGGCGTACGCAGAGACGTCGGTGAGGCATTTCATGCACCCGCAGAACTCGGCGTCGGCTGCGGTGAGGCGGTCGGCGATCTCGAAGACGTGATCTTCCACCATGTTGTGCGGACGCATTGGTCCTCCTTGCAGCTGCTGTGACTCGGATCGCAGGTCCGTCTCGTCCGCCCGTTTTGGAGGTCGTCCGCCGGCGAGCCCACGAGAACCGATGAGATGGGTGTCGGCATCATCCGACCAACCTTGAGAGATCGGTACCATCGGCTCTCCAGAATCGAGGAAGGACGACATGCTCCGCAACAGAACCCTGCTGGGTCTGCTGGTCGTGGTGGGCCTAGCCGCTGCCGCATGCGGCGGCGGTGACGCCGGTGGTGACACCACAGCCGCACCCGAGACCACGGCGGCTCCGGAAACCACGCAGGCAACAGAGGCACCCGATACGACCGCTGCCCCCGAGACCACCATGGCCACCAACCCATGCGGTCCCGACGGACTCGCCACCGTGCAGCCTGGCGTGCTCACCGTGGCCACCGGCGAGCCGGCGTTCCCGCCATGGGTCATCGACGACGACCCCACGAACGGGCAAGGCTTCGAATCGGCAGTGACCTACGCCGTCGCCGACTACCTCGGCTACGGCGCCGATCAGGTGACGTGGATCCGCACGGGATTCGACGATGCGATCGCCCCGGGACCGAAGGACTTCGACTTCAACATCCAGCAGTACTCGATCACAGCCGATCGGGACGAGGTGGTTGATTTCTCGGTGCCCTACTACACCACGAACCAGGCCCTCGTCGCCTACGGCGACTCGGCCGTGGCCGGAGCCGCCTCCGTGGGTGACCTCACCGGCGCCAAGCTGGGCGCCCAGGTCGGGACGACCTCGTTCGACTACATCGAGTTGGTGATTCAGCCGGAGACGCCGGCCGCTGCGTACGACACCAACGCCGACGCCAAGCTGGCGCTGGACGCCAAGCAGATCGATGGTCTGGTCTTCGACCTCCCGACCGCGTTCTACATCACGGCGGTCGAGATCCCCGAGGCGTCGATCGTGGGTGTCTTCGACGTGTCGCCCGACCAGGCGGACAACTTCGGCCTGTTGATGGCCGATGGCAGCCCGGTGAAGGCATGCGTCGATGAGGCGTTGGAGGCGCTTCGCGCCGACGGCACTCTGGACGCACTGGCGGCCGAGTGGATCGTGACCGGGTCTGAACTGACGACGATCGCTCCCTGAACCTAACCTGGAGCCTCCGCCATGTCACAGACGCAGGCTCCTTCAGACGAACCGAGAAGCCGGGGCCGCTCGCGGCCCCGGCTTCTCCTGTCCGAGTCCGGCGCTCGCGGTGCGCTGATCGCCTTCGCCTCGACCGTTGCCTTTCTGGCGATCGTGGTCTGGCAGGTACGAACGTCGGAGGCCTGGCCGGCCATTCGGCGCCAGTTCTTCTCCCCCGAGGATTTCGTCGAGTCGTGGCCCGCTGTCCTGCGAGGGTTCGGTCTCAACATCCGGCTGTTCCTGCTCGGTGAAGTGGTGATCCTCGTGTTCTCGCTGCTGCTGGCGATGATCCGCGCACTGCGGGGCCCTGCCTTCTTCCCGCTTCGCGCCACGACAGTCTTCTTCATCGACGTCATCCGGGGGATTCCAATGATCCTGCTGATCATCGTGATGGGGTTTGGCGTGCCCGCGTTGCAGATCCCCGGTGTCCCCAACAGTTCGCTCTTCTGGGCGATGACGGCGATCATCCTCTCCTATTCCGCGTACACCGCCGAGGTGTACCGCTCCGGCATCGAATCGGTGCACGAGAGCCAGCGGATGGCGGCCCGGTCCATCGGGTTGACTCAGGTTCAATCCTTGCGGCACGTCATCGTGCCGCAAGCGGTCAGGAACGTGATTCCCGCCCTCTTGAACGGCTTCGTGAGCCTCCAGAAGGACGTGGCGCTCGTATTCGTCGTCGGAGCCAGGGAGGCGGTCAGGGAGGCCCAGATCATCACGTCGCGGACATTCAATTACACGAGCTACATCGCCGCGACGGTGCTGTTCCTCCTGGTCTCGATTCCGCTGGCGCGGTTCACCGACTGGTACTCGGAACGAGATCGCCGGCGCAAGCAGGCGGTGTCGGTGTGACCGAGCTGAAGCTCGAGGTGAGCAACGTCCGAAAGTCCTTCGACGACAAGACCGTGCTCGACGACATCGACCTCCAGGTAGCGCCTCATGAGGTGGTGTGTCTGATCGGTGCTTCGGGATCGGGCAAGTCGACGTTGCTGAAGGCCATCAACCTCCAGATTCCGATCGACGCGGGACGGATCGTCCTCGACGGCAAGACGATCACCGATCCGGGAGTCGACGCCGACCGGGTTCGAGCGGGCATGGGGATCGTGTTCCAGTCGTTCAACCTCTTTCCGCACAAACGAGTGCTCGACAACATCACGCTGGGCCCCGTGAAGGTGAAGAAGACCGATCGAGCCGAGGCCGAGAGCAGGGCACAAGGCCTTCTCGAGAGGTTCGGCCTCGGAGACAAGGCTCGTGAATACCCCGACCGGTTGTCGGGGGGTCAGCAGCAGCGGGTGGCGATCCTGCGAGCGCTCGCCATGGACCCGACGTTGTTGCTGCTCGACGAAGTGACTTCTGCGCTCGACCCGGTGCTGGTGGGTGAGGTGCTGGCCCTGTTGCGTGAGCTGAAGAGCCAGGGCATGACGATGCTCATCGCCACCCACGAGATGGGCTTCGCCCGCGATACGGCCGACCGGGTTGCATTCCTGCATCAGGGCAGCGTGTGGGAAGAGGGCCCACCCTCGGAGTTGTTCCGCTCCCCCGCCCGACCCGAAACCGCCGATTTCCTCAAGAGAATCGTCGAGGCCGGACGCCTGTAGAGAGTCGCCAGTCGCCAGTCGCCAGTCGCCAGTCCCTCCCCTTCCGGTTGTCCCCGGAGCGA
Organism: Acidimicrobiia bacterium; assembly: GCA_029865445.1. Taxonomy (GTDB): domain Bacteria; phylum Actinomycetota; class Acidimicrobiia; order Spongiisociales; family ZC4RG35; genus JAOUGY01. Next base: position 20,573 of record JAOUGY010000022.1, read on the forward strand.
AGCGAAGGGGGGGGAGGGACCCACAAGCCAAGCGCCGTGGATCGGGGGACCCTCAACGCGGGAGCGGAACAGCGCCGCTGAGAGGTTCGGTTGTCCCCCGGAGCGAAGCGAGGGGGGAAGGTACCTGCCGGCCG
>JAOUGY010000023.1 GCA_029865445.1 Acidimicrobiia bacterium
TCCTCATCGGTCAACTCGACCGCTGGCACCGTCCAGGCCACACGCAACCTCCAGCTACGACTGGCACCAGCATACTTACACGCGTGTAATTAATGCGGAGATGCACTAGGTTTCGGGCGAGCCGTGACTCTGCCTCCTTCAAAATCGACACGTAATACTCGCGTTCATCGTCGACCGCCATGAATCCCGCCACTCGCAAACCGGCAAGGGATGCCTCACCAGGGGCCACCGTGACAACGTCGTCCGGCGGTACCAACGCCTCGAACACGGCTTCCTGCTGATCCCGCGTGAGTTCGTCAAAGTGCTCGAGTATCCAGTCGATGGCGATGGTGCCGTCGACACGCTCGAACTCATTGGGCGGTGAGCCCGACGGACTCTCCACATCGGGCAAAGGAGCGATCAGGAGCGAGAAGGCCTCAAGAGCGGTTTGCGCGTCGACCCCACCGTCCCCGTCCACTCGGCGGAACAACTGACCCACCGCCGAAGGGCCCGTTCCTTCGTTGCTCGAAGGGCCGGGCGCATCTTCTGCCGCCCGCGTGCAGGTCACGACCACGATACCGACGACGACCACTCGGGCGACTGCGGTCGAGAGCCTGCTCACTGAGCCCATCGATCAGCCGACCACGACTCGGATCAATGAAACAACGGCATCACGCATCGAAACGGGTACGCCAGCATCGGTGAGCGGACCGACGTCGGCATCCCCGATGGTCACCGCCCCGACCAGAATCACGTCATCTCCGATGAGGACGACCACGTTGGCGGTACGGTCCGAACCGAACGCCCACGCCTGGTCACCGAGGTCCGGAATGGATTCGTAAGGCGTGCCATCCTCGAGCACGTTGTCGTCAGTCGGCATCAGCCCGCTCCCGTCGACGAACTGCTGGCGACCTCCCTCCAATCGTGCGACGTCCAATCCCCAGGGACCTACGTCATCCCATGTGAAATTGCACCGCGTTTCCTGGCCCGTGTTCGACTGGTTTACGCTCGGTTGGTCGAACGCCGAAGCGACTTCCTCGCTGGTCAGACCGCATCCCGTGCTCGACCTGTCATCAACTGCAGGGACAGACTCAGTCGTCACCGGGAGGCTCGATGGCGTTGTTTCGTCGCTGGTGTTCGTTGTGGTGTCGAGGTCGGCGGAGGTAGTTGGGCTGCTGTTGGCGTTCGGTGGTGAATCCGTCGTCGCGTCGGACGACCCACCACCGCAGCCAGCCACCAGCACCAGCACGACGGCGAGAACTTTCGTGAAGCCGGAGGAAGTGTTCATCGAGGACTCCGTGAGTATCAGGGCGCGCTGCGCGTGAGTGTTGAAGGAGCGGCCGAAAGGGCCGAAGCGTCCGGATGACTGTCAACCGTCAGGGCGAACGATGCAGCCGTTTGTCCGAACCATGACCCTGATAGCTGCCGCCATGCGGTGATGCCCTTCCTCGTGACGGCTCTCCGACTCGGGATGATCCGCGTCGGCTGCGCAAGTATCGCACGGAGGTTTGGACCGTGCTCTTGGAACTCCTGCCAATCTGTGGGCCCTGGACCTCACCGAGCGGTGGCTGTTACCCAACAACACATGGCGCTTCACGGCGACTCCCAGGATGAATGAGGGTCGTCGTTAGTCGTGCTGCCCTTGAATCCTGCTACCGACTGAGAGTGCAGCGAACGACCGGCTGCCTACATCCACGTTTTGGACCTGGCGCCTATGCGCTTCGAGTCTGCTCCCACATAGCGATGAATCGCTCGATCGCGGCGGTGGTGGTGTCGAGGTCGTCGGTGGCGAGCAGGTCGACGAGTAGGCCTCTGCTGACGGCGATACCCAATCGAAGCTCGACCGGGTCGGTGGGCCAGTCGTTGACCTCGGCCGCCGTCATGGCTGCCTCCACCCACGGGTCGATGAGCGTGTCGAGGAAGGAGGCCGTACCCGGCCTCCCGTACAGGGCGTGCGGGAGCATCTCGAAGAACAGGCGAACGAATGGCCGGAGTTCGGCTGCGCTCACCTGATACCAGAGTCCACGGATCACCTCGGCAGGTTCCTGGGCACCAGCCACCAACGACGCCATCGCCTCGCGCTGAGATTGCTCGATGGCGGTGACGATGGCGGCCACCAGTCCTTCCCGGGATCCGAAGTGGTAGATCAACATCCGGTGGCTCGTTCCCACCGCCGCCGCCAACTCCCGGAGCGATACGTCACTGAGGCCATGGTGGGAGATGTGGGCTATCACCTTGCCCAACAGCTCGGCCTTCGGGTTGGGGGCTTCCACCGTCATGTACCAAATGGTACACTACCCGGATGCGATACGAACACTCGATCGAAATCAACGCTCCAGCAGAGACCGTGTGGGACCTCACACTCGACGTCGAAGGCCTCCCAGAGCTGACCCCAACTGTCACCCGCGCCCAACGCCTCGACAGCGGTCCGATGAGGGTGGGTTCCCAGGCGCGCTTGAAACAGCCGGCCCAGTCCGAACGGGTCTGGACGGTCACGGTGTGCGACGCTCCATCACACTTCGAATGGACCTCGAAGATGGGTCCGATGTCTTTCGTCGGCGGACACCACATCGAGGCGACGCCGTCCGGATGCCGAAACACTTTGAGGATCGACCTCACGGGTCCCGGTTCCGGCCTGTTCGGGAGGTTGATCGGCAGTCAGATTCGCAAGGCCATCGCCACCGAGAACGCCGGCTTCAAGCGGGTGGCGGAGGCGCGGATTTCGCATTGAGAGGATCGGCTAGTCGTGTCCTGAGTCCAAGAAAAGCCTCTCGGCATCCAGCCCCACCGTTCCCTCTTGTGCAAGGCGGGCGGTGAGCTTGCGACGCACCGATGAGCCAAGGGCCTCCACGGCGAGTACTCGGCGGGCCCCGTCGAGGTCGTTGCGGTCGACGTTGGCCACCCGGGCCGCCTCGTGGACCGATACACCATGCTCGCCGCGCTCGACCAGAGTCACGGAATCGCCAGCCGCTATCGATCCCGGTACGAGAACGCGAAGGAGGTATCCGGTGAATCCCGTGTCCTGGACGGCCACCGCCATGTCGGGGCGGCCATAACGCGCGGCCAGTTTGTAGCAGGGCGCACGGGGTTGGGTGACCTGGAGGACCGCGGTGCCGGCGGCGAGCACATCGCCGAGGTGCACATCGCGCTCCGAGAGTCCGGTCACGGTGAGGTTCTCACCCATCGCACCCGCCGTGGGAAGGTCCAGTCCGAGCCCCTGCCAGTACGAGTAGTGCTCGAACGGGTAGGCGAGGAGCGCCATGTCGGGACCACCGTGATCCTCGTAAACGTGCTCGTCGGCGGCAATACCGAGAGGCGCGACGTCGACGGCACCCTCGATCGGAGCCTTCACGAAGGCGGTCCTGATGGTGCGACGACCGTGTTGGAGGGTCGACACACGTCCAGCGCACACTGCAACCACAGCTCCGTCCAGCAGTGCGCCGGTCACCGGTTCGACGGGGGTCGGATACGAGCGAGACTGCACTGGCGGCGTTTCATCGCCGGGAATGGTATCGGGTGGCTGTCGTTTTGGCGCATGAGCGATGCGGGACTTCTGTCGTTCGAGTCGGCTTCCCGCATGCTCCCGCCGTTCGATCGCGGTTCAGCTCGTGGCGTCTGTCGCGACCCATATCGGAAGCTCTGTGGGTGATCAACATCTTGACTCCTTTCTACCTCATTAGGTAGATTGCTACCTATGCCGTTGAGCATCAAGAGCGAGCGGGCAGATCGCCTGGCGCGGGATCTCGCCGAACTGACCGGGGAGTCGATCACCGACGCGGTGGTCGCGTCGCTCGAAGCCCGACTCGAGGTGGAGCGTCGTCGTCGTCGGTCCTTGGGGCTCCGCGACATCGTGGAACGCTTCGGCCGCTTGCCATTGCTCGACGACCGAGATCCCGACGACATCATCGGCTACGACGATCGCGGGCTGCCTGCGTGAACGTTGTCGATACGTCGGCGATCGTCGCGGTGTTGTTCGACGAGGGTGGCGGCGCAGAAGTCGAGCAACGGCTACTCGATGGGCCGTCCGTGATGTCGGCCGCGACCCGGGTCGAACTGGGCATCGTGATCGAAGCCAAGAAAGGTTCAGCAGGGACGCAGCTACTGGATGAGTTGCTCGCTCGTGTCGGTATCGAAGTAGTGCCCGTCGATGGCGAACTCGCGCAGGAGGCAATCGTGGCCTGGCGGCGGTTTGGGAATGGTCGCCATCAGGCTGGCCTCAACTTCGGCGACGTGTTCTCGTACGCCCTCGCCCGCCGGCTGGGTCAGCCGCTCCTCTTCGTTGGTGACGACTTCTCGCACACAGACGTCAACTTGCCTTGACGGCCAAGGCGAGCGCGGATGGTTGGCTGCTACTGCGCAGCAGAGTCCTGTCGCGGAGTTTGCGAAACAAACTCGGATAGGTCGGCGAAGCCGACCGGCGTGGAGCTGAGGGGATTTGAACCCCTGACCCCCTGCTTGCAAAGCAGGTGCTCTGCCAACTGAGCTACAGCCCCCTGGTGTGGCCACAGGTTACCGAAACGGTGGTCGCTGTCACAGTTCGATCTGGCGTCGTCGGGCGACCGGCTCTACACTCCCGACGTCACCGTTTCGCGGTCGACGGGCCCATAGCTCAGCCCGGTTAGAGCGCTGCCCTGATAAGGCAGAGGTCCCTGGTTCAAGTCCAGGTGGGCCCACAACGTTGTAATTACAACATCGTCAGTCGGAGGTCTCTATCTCTGGTCCGTGCCTTCGGTCACGAGATTCGCGTAGGGCTGCGTTGAACACGCCAGCACGGTGACCAATGCAGCTGTCAGCCGGTCTCGCGTGTGATCAGCACGGCGACCTCATCGAGGCTCTTGCCGTCGAGATCGTCAGCGGCTGGGTTGTCTCCTATGTAGGTGTTGGAGACCGTGTCTTGTTTCAACGGGAAGATCCCGCGAAGGGTCACGAGGTCGTGGGTCACCAGATCGCCGAACAGTTCCTTGCGCGTGTCTGACACGGGTCCGATGAACAGGAGGAACCGTTCTCCGACTTTCGGAACAGCGAGTCCGTTCGCCACGATCTCCATGACACGATTCTTGCCGTCAGTGAGGTACGCGTCCCAGATCAGCCTCACGGTCGCCGGCGCCGTGCCCTTCAGCGCCTCCTCGATCTTGACTTCGATGGACACGTACTCAGAAGGGTTCGGGTCCTCCTCGGCATTCACGAGCCCTGCTGATGTGACACTGCCAACCTCTCCGATCACGACCAGGTCGGAGATCTCGGCGAGTTCCGTGGCGGAGGTGAATTCGATGTCGTCCTCGAATCCTTCCATCAGAGTGGTCGGGAGTGGCGCCAGGTCGGTTGCTGCCGTTGTTGCAGGGGTCGGTGGGAGCGTTATCGTTGTGGGACCCAGGCCAGTACCACCGGCGCATGCGGTGGCTAGGACCCCAAGCACCAAGCCAACCCCTGCTCTTCGGTATCTCAGCGCGTCACCTCCTCTGATCGTGGCACTGGCTAGTAGTAGCCGAGATGCCAGATCTCGTGGGCGGACAGAGTTCCGTTCGGGCCGCCGCTCATGCACCCCGTTTGGAGCCGGGTCCTCTGGTGTCGAATCGTCGAAGCCGACCGAGTGGCCGACCTCGTGGCAGATTCCTTGGCGAAGTGTGCTGCTCGTCACGACGTCCACGCGCTCTTGCTTGAGCTGGACGCGCACCCGATCGCAGATCGGCGGCGTTGCACCTTGGTTGGTCCACTGGACACACACGGCATTGGACGAAGAGATCCCGGCTGAGTCCGGCTTCGACCAGGTACTGCAGCACCCCCACGGAGAAGAGAGCCGATCGGAAACCGCCGCCGGACAGCGACACGCCCCACGCCTGGCCGTCATGTGGGGCGCGTCCACACGCCGCACTCGATACCGGCTCGGCTCCGGTGCAAGGGCTCATCCGGCGGCCACCGGTACCGGCTTGCTCGACTGGGTGACGAGGAGACGTCCGCAGGTCTCTGCCGCGCCCAGGTCGTGTTCCTCGCCCACGATGATCACCCGCACAGCGAGCACGAGGGTGCAGCGCTGAAGCAGTTCTCACGTCGGGAGGTATGGATCGGCGCCGTCGCTCCTCTGAGATGCGCGCCAGACTCGAAGGGTCTTATGTTGGAGCCGAATGCGACCAGCTCAAAGGAGTCGACAACCCGGCCACTCCGCCGACCGCCGCAGATGCGATCGCTCCCGGGGGCGGCTGCGATCACCAATACCGGAGCCTCCACAGGTCCGACTGGTTGAGATCCGGGACCGGAACCTCGGATCCGAGCTCCCCGGCGCCGCGATCGCGCACGTCGAGGGTGCAATGGAGGTGCACGCATCCAAGGACCCAGCAATCAGGCGGGCAGGCATGGACCTCAGTGACATCGACCGACGGGGGTAGGTGTTCGCGCTTCATCGAGGTCGTGATCGCGATCTGCACCGGCGTTCGCAACCTGGCGCCTCTCAGGTCGACGCCGCCGACAAGGGCGCCATCGATGGTGAGCATCGGACGATCGGGATCGGAGGCGAGGAGATCCGTGGGCTCCGATCCTTGGGGGACTCCAATAGGGGCGGTGCCGAGGATGCTGGCGTTCTTCAAAGATGCACCCTCGAGGTCCAAGTCCTTCGTGCGCATCCCGTTCCACTGGCTGCCGTCCAGGTTCGCGCCGGCGAGACGCCATCCCCTGAGATCGGCGTCTCTCAAGTCCGCGCCCCGGAGGTCCGTCCCCGAGAGGTCAGGTCGCCAGTCCGGACGCCGTCCCATCGGTATGCCGCGGCTTTCCGCAACGAGCGCCTGAAACGCAGCCCGTCCCCCCGGAGCCTGCACTCCGAGGCGGGCGTGTGCCTCGAGCAGCGTCAGGAGAGCTCGGCTCTCGTCGCGAGGCACACCCGATCGCTGCAAGTGACTGTGGACGAGGCCTACGCCCTGATCGGCGACGTGCCCGAGCGGAGACGACAGCATGGCCGCCACCCCCGGCAGGACCGCCTCGGACCAGCTCGGGTTCCGGATCGTGCGGACGATTCTCCAGAGCCCCAACAGAGCCAGCACTCCGAAGGCCGCCGCAGCTATGGGATAGGGGCGATCGAATCCCCATGCGGTCGCCTGCGCCGCCAGTGAGTCCGGCAGTCCCGACCAAAAGGTCGATTCTGCGACGCTCATCAAGCTGTCCCATACCCACCGGAGCACGAGCACGACCATCACGACCGCTGCGAGCACGGCACTGGCGCGAGTCACCTTCGGCGCCGGCGCCTTGCGTCCGGTCATGAGGCCCGTCCACAGGATCTCGCCGCGAGTGCGGCCCATGTCCCATCGGTCCGTCATCGGATGCCCTCCCGTTGTTGATCCTCTTTCATGAATGGCGCCAGAACCCGCGCCATGTCTGCGGCGCCTGCGCCCACTGGATGACGCACGCTCGCCACCCGAGCGAGTCGCTCCGTGGGCCCGTGAAGCCTGCCTACCAGCTCGATCCAGCCCGGAGTGTTTGTGTCCAGCCACGAACACGTCATGCCCAGACCGTCGTTCGGGTCGTTGATCATGACGCAAGCGGCCAGTCCCAGCGTGAGCCCGTCCCACTCCCTGCTCTCGTGAGCGCGGATGATGTCGAGTGCCTCGGCAGCCGCGTCGCGGGCGCCACCCGGGGAAGCCTCGCGTAGGGCGGCGTGCCGAGCATGCACACGGTGATCAGCAGGCTGTAGAGATCTCCGACCTCGCGGAGGTAGCGAGCATGTCGAGCGAAGCCATCCACAAGTCCGACGTGATCACCGCGGGCCAGCTTGATGAGAAGGCTGTTGACGCCGGCGACCGCCTCCACCCACGGCAACCCTTCCGAGCCGGGAATGCCGGGGCGTGCGAGTTCGGCCGACCGCTCGACGAGGGCCTCGGCGTCTGCGCCCAGCTGCCAAGCGTTCCATGCGGCAAAAGGGAGCACGTAGGCTTCGTCCAGGCGATGACCTGCGGCTCGGAAGATCCCCAGCGCCATCTCGTAACCGAGCGAGGCGGCCGCCAGCAAGGTTCGCTCTCCGGCGCCTGCGAAGCTCCGGATAGTCAATGTCCGGGCGAGGTGGAAGAGGGACCAGGCCATCATCCTGCGGTCGGAGAGGGCGAGTTGGTCATCGCGCATATGGGCGTTCTCTGAGTACCGACAGGCGGCGTGTGAGAGCTCCCGCTCTACGAGGTCTAGCTGGCCTGCGACCGAGGCCAGAAAACCCGCCGTCATCTCCAGCCCGGCGATCCACGACGCGGTTCTCCGTTCGTCTTGCGCAATTGCTAGCCGGATGCGGGCCATTTCCAAGGTCGCCCGAGCCCACTGCAGGCCCTCGAGCGGGCGGCCGGTCCACAACCAGAAGAACGCCAGCCTCCCGATCAATGCAACGGCCACAGGCGGGTACGGGGCTTCGACCGCGGTTGCGATTGCCTGCCGGTAGTTCGGGAGGTCTCGATCGATCGCAGGGACGACCGTGGGGTCCGTGTACAAACGTCGCCCGACGTCGCTGGCCCGCGCTGCGAAGTGCAGGGCGTGCCGTTGCAGCATGTCGGTAGTGGTTGGCTCCGTCAGCATTGTCTCGGCGTGAACGCGAACCACGTCGAGGGTTCGGAACCCGCCGCTCACGGGCACGAGCAACGAGGCCTTGGCGAGGGCGGTGACTGCGCGATGCGCGATGTCGGAGGCAAGGCGCCTGGCGAGTGTCGCCCGTTCTTCGGCAGGGCCTACCGTCATCGTCAACGTCGAGGCCGTCGAGCCGGAAGTGGTCAGGCGGAACGAGCCGATTCCGATGGGGACCAGCTGCCCCACTGATGCGACGTCGGTTGCCACGGATCGGTCGACGTTGACGTCGAGCAGCGCTGCCAGAGCCGCGGCATCCATCGGACCTCGAAACAGCGGGAACACGGCACGATCCACTGGGTGGAGTAGGTCGATGCTCCAGTTCAGAGTCTCCGTCAATGAGCGGTGGCGGGCCGGGAAGTCGTTGAGCGTGGATCCGAGGCGGGTGTTGTCACCACGTTCGATCTGGGCCGCGAGATCACGGAGGCTGGGGTCTTCGGTCACCGAAGCCGCCGCTAGTTCGATTGCCAGGGGGATACCGTCGAGGGCTCGGCAAATCCCCGACACCAACCCGGCAAGAGGGGCGTCGAACTCCACCGGAGCACCCGTCTTTCGGATCCGCTCCACGAGAAGGCCCACCGCGTCGCTGCCATAGATGCTGTCCGGATCGCACGACGTGGGCACCTGGAGTGGCGGCACGTGAAACAGGTGTTCGTGCTTCAAGTCCAGGGGTGTCCGACTCGTGGCGAGGATGTGGACGAAGGGGCAACGCCGACCGATCGCCTCCGTCATCATCACGACGATACCGATCACGTGCTCACAGTTGTCGAGCACGATGAGTCCCTTCCACGTGCGAAGGTGGTCGAGGATCGCCTCAGAGTCCTCGGTCAACAACCCGAGGGCTCTGCCCGTTTCCACCCAGACGCTGTCACCGTCGACGTCCGCCAATGGGACCCATGCCTTGGTTCCCACCATGCGGTTGACAGCCTCGATCACCAACCGAGTCTTGCCGACGCCGCCCATGCCGATCAGCGTGACGAGCTGGTGATCTTCGACGTGGCGTTGCACCTGAGCCAGCTCGCGGTCGCGCCCGATGAAGCTGGTCATGTCACGAGGAGGAGGTTTGCTGGTGAGTGGGCGTGTTCCGGCGAAGGCGGACTCCTCGCGTTCGAAGATCTCGTCCTCGAGTCGGAGCTGCTCCGGCGACAATGCTATGTCGAAGGACCTCGACAAGGCCCGCAACTCGTCCATGGCCGATCGTGCCGCCGACAATCGCCCTGCGGTGAGCCGGGCCCTGGCGAGGAGCTCCCGCACCGTGCGGTCCTGTGACACCGCCGGGTGTCTCAGCAGTTCGGTGAGCCCATCGGCAACGGCCACCGGTTGATCGAGAGCGATTCCGGCCCTCGCCCATGTATTGGTGGCGGCGACGAAGTCGCTCTCCAGCCGCTGGGAGGTGGCGGTGACCCAGTCTCCGGGGCAGCCGCTCAAGGCGGGGCCCCGATCCCGAGCCATCAACACCCGGCCGGCCCACTCCCACTCGTCCTGAGTCAACAGGGCCTGGAACGACGAGCGGATGATCGCCCTGACATCCGTAGCGTCGACGACAAGCTGAAGTCCGTGGCCGAGCGCGTAGCCGAGTCCAGACCTGGTCACACCGCCGTGCCCGGTGGCCTTCCTGAACTGCGTGTTGAGGCGTGATATGGCCGTGTGCATGGCGCCCTCGGGCCTGACTGCGACCAGCGCCGCTGGGTCGTCGGGCATCGGCCAGAAGGTGTCGAGGAGTTCTTCGTCGGTGGCGCTGTGGTCCCATCGGGTGGCGAGGAACGCCACGATCTCCAGCGCCCGTCCGTGCACCTCGACGGGTCCCTCCGCCCCCGTGAGCTTGATAGGCCCGAATACCTGCACTGTCAGCAAGACCGCTCCCGCCACAGGCTCGGAGGAAATGTAGTCCGCCGGTGACCCGGGCGTCGGCGGTGGCGTCGGTGGGGTCCGCTGCCATGGGCGTACTCAATCGACTCTCACGAGCGTGTGATGGTCATCGAGTCGTACTGCTCGGCCACGGCCTCGCACTGCACGCCCTCCGCTTGATAGGAGTTCGCCCAGACGGCGTGTACGGTGCCAGTGCCGGCCAGGACCGTCCAGACGCCATCTATGGTGTTCGCTGCCGTCGGCGTGACCTCGACTGCGATCACCCCGTCCCATCGACAGGTCACGGTGCCGTCCTGGTCCGTCGCCTCATGTGGTGCTTCGACCGTCCACCGGAGCCCCATGGGGCCTCTGACCACCGCGACCTCGGCAGCTCCGACACCGGTCTCCAACGAACCGATGATCGGGCAGTCGACACACTCCCGGGTGAACTCATACGAGCGCGTTCTCGGGTCGTCGGGCACCTCTCGTCCGTCGGAGGCAACCAGGGTGGCCTGGTAGCTCCCGAGCAGCAGGGCTTCCTCGATCTCGGGTGCCTTCGTGGTCGTGGTGGCCGGAGCGACCGTCGACGAAGTGCGGGCAGTCGTTGTTGTCGTGGTCGTGTCTATGGGCGCGGTCGGTGACACTGCTGCGCTTGTCGTCGACGGTGGGGCTCCCGAGGTGCCGCAAGCGGCTACGAGCACGACAACCAGGATTCCAGTCGATCTCATCATTCCTCCTCGTTGGTGAGCCCCGTCCGCGAACCGGACGGGGCTTCGATTTCAGAACCCGGCGCAGACGACCTCGCAGGGATCGCCTTCGCCGCCTCCGCCGCCCTCGTCGCCGGGCGGGTCTCCCTCAGGCGGATCGTCTCGCGGCGGCGGCGAGATGATCGGGTAATCCAGTGCGCGTGCCAGGAAGGTGGCCATCTCGGCTCGGGTGACGGGGCTGTCCGGGCAGTACCGGTCGTTGTCGGGTGGGTTGCATCCCAGGGTGACACCTGCCGCGGCGAGGGCCTGGATGGCGCTCTGGTGGACGCTGCCGTCGTCGTCTGTGAACCGGTTTTCGTCCGAGGCCGGCAGCGTGAGAGCCCTGGTGAGGAAGGTGGCCATCTCGGCTCGGGTGACGGGGCTGTCCGGGCAGTACCGGTCGTTGTCGGGTGGGTTGCATCCCAGAGTTACACCCGCTGCCACCAGCGCCTCGACCGCCCCCTCGTGAACGCTGCCATCGTCGTCGAGGAACGTCCCTCCCGGCGGGAGCTCGGCGGCATGCGCCACCGAAGTCGCCATCATCAACAGCGCCGCAACCAGGGCCAGGCCTCGTCCGGTGTGTTGCGGGATACTTCTCGTGATCCTGCTCGCCACAATCTCTCCTTTCTGGCGTCATCGAGAGGATCTCGTCTCCTGCTTACCTCCTGCTTACCTGCCGTCGAGGAAGAGACGTCGGTCGCCGTGGACCACCTTCGACGGCATGCTCGTTTACCACAGCTATGCCTTGGCGGTCCTGGTGGATGGGCGTCGGCTTCGGCGGGAGAGCCGGGTGCTCACGGTGGAGCGTCACCGGACGAACCATCCGAGACCCCGACGCGGAGCTTGGCCTTCGTCCCGGGATCACCCTCTTTCCCAACAGGGGGCGGGATTGTCTCGGAACCGGTGCGCGACGGGGCGTGCCGAAACGAGCCCTTGAGCGCGCCCTCCAGTTGCTACCCGCCTTTGCGACTCTCGGCGATCGGAAGGCCGAGGAATTTGTGCTGATGGACGACCGCAGCTGACGCTTCGGCCACCGCAGATACAGGCCCGGGTGGCACTGTGGGTGTCGGCGATGTGGGACGACCGGCTGCGCGCGCCTGCACGATGAACCCATGGGAGAACCCGCTGGGGTCGACTGGACACAACGCATGAACGGTGAGGTTGTGGTCACTCGTCATGCCCGGGTGGAGGTCATCCTGCGGGCAGAGGCGGCGGTCAAGTTCGTGTCTGCATCGGTCGGGGCGATCCACGCCAGGTCTGGCCACGGTGACCGGTTATAACCGCGGCAATGAGCGATCGGCCCGCCGGCACTCCCGGCGCCGTAGCGGTCTCGTGAGAGGCGGTCGGAAGCCGCCTCTTCAAGCCGCCGACGCGTGATCGCTCGGCCACGCCCGACTCTCGGGGGGGCGAAGGGCGGCGTCTGACTGATGGACCGGAGGTCCCGAACGCGGACATGCTGGCTGTTTGCTTGCTGGAGCGCGACAATGCCGGAGATGCAATCGCTCTTTGGACATGCCGTGCTCTCCGACGTCGCACGAACGTGCGAACGGTTCGGCGTGGCTCGCCTGAGCGTGTTCGGCTCGGTGGCCCGCGGTGAGCAGTCCGATGCGAGCGATATCGATCTCTTGTACGTGTTCGAGAGCGATGCCGAGATCGGCTTCCGGCTCTTCGAACTCGAGGATGCTCTGAGCGAACTGTTCGGACGTCCTGTCGACCTGATCTCCGAGCGCGCCCTTCATCCCCTCCTCAGGGACGCCGTGCTGAGCGAGGCAGTGCCGCTCTATGCAGCGTGATCAGCTGCTCATCGTCGAGATGATCGACTCCTGTCGGCGGATCGTCGCTCTCGTCGACGAGATCGAAGGCCCGGAGGGGGATCGGCTCCACATGGACGCATTGCTGTGGAACTTCACCGTGCTCGGTGAAGCCTCGTCGCAGGTGTCCGATGCGCTCAAGCAGGAAGCCCGTGGAATCGAATGGCAGCATCCGATCCGCCTCAGGAACCGGATCGTCCATGGATACTGGTCGATCGACGACCAAGTGCTCCTGTCCGCCGCGAGGACGGACGTACCCGACTTGCTGGAACGTCTCGTCGATCTCGAACGTGAGGTTCGAAGCTGACTTGTGGGTCACGCCACGGTTCGCGCGGTGTCTTCTCACGGGCCACTGTGGTGTCTGTGGGGACGCCCCCCTCTAATCCCGCCGTGACCCCCCGTGGGCATCGCCGCGTCATAGGTTCGAGGGGTGTCCACTCAGGGTCACTGATACTTCCGCGGGGGGACGACCCCCCAGCACCCCCCGCTGCGACCGCAGCTTCTCGGTCGGCCCACGAGACGGCCGCAGCGTTCCCGATTCAATGGGTCAGAGCACTCGGCGACTGCGAGGTCACGTTGTCGTCATGGCAGCAGCATCATCAAGGCTCGGGGACCCAGCCTTTCGTGGTGCGATCCTCCAATCGACCGGCGAATTCGTCGAAGTTGCCCTCGGTCACGTCGCTCAACAGGGCGCGTTCTTCGTCCGTCAGAGCGTATCCCCTCAGGGCTTCGTCTGGATTACTGAGCAAGAGATGGCGAAAAGCCTCGTCGTTGACGGCGCGTGCGACGATTTCACCAACGGTGTCCGACATGTCGATCCTTCCATCGTGGTGTCGGTTCGGGACGGTGAGCTGCGAGGTCACTTCGATGTGCTCAGAGCTGATGTTGACAGGCTGAGGCGGAGCAGGAAGGCCAGACGGGGCAGGTTGAGGACCTTGATGAATCTGTTGAGACCCGCGTCAGGTCTCAGGCAGCGCCTTCGAACCCCGCTGCGAGGCCTCCGCTGGCACGCATCGGCGGGCTCACGTCGTGAGGCGGCCGACCCCTTCCACCGATTCGCGGATTGTCTACGTAGGGCTACGGAAACCCTTGGGATGCTCCCGCTTTCGCATCGGAGCGAGAACGATGTGGGCTCCGCTCTCCAGCAGTGAACCGACCCGGCGTAGCATCCGCGGATGGCCCTGGGCGAGCGTCGCAACACCGACAACGTGTCTGACGAGGTCGTGAACAGGCTGCGCGAATTGTGCCTCGCTCTCCCGGATGCATACGAAGAGCGGGCTTGGGTCGGCATCCGGTGGATGGTGCGCAAGAAGACGTTCGCCCACGTACTCGGCGTCGAGACCGACGACTCGGCGTGGGTCGTTCTCACCTTCCGTTCCCAAGGCGAGGAGCTCGAGACCCTCCGCCACTTCGGCTATCCCTACTACACGCTCGGATGGGGGCGCAACGCCCTGGGCATGGTCATCGACCACGACACCGATTGGGACGAGGTCCGCGAAATCGTCACCGAGAGCTTCTGTGTGATGGCCCCCCAGAAACTCGTCGCCCTCGTCGACCGCCCGGAAGGCCCATGAGACGGCTCCGGCAGCTCCTCGCTCCGGCGAGAAGGGCGGATCATGCGACAACGTGACCTGGTAGCTGCCCCTCTCCGGTATCTGACGAGCGTTCCGTTGTGGATCGGGGCCGGGTTGAGTTTCTGGATTCTCAGTCTGGGAGCCGGGAGCGAACCGCGTTCCCCTTTCTGGTTCGCGGAGGCAATCATCTACGCCTTCTATCTCCTGGTCCTCTGGAGAACCCGAGAGGGCTGGACCGGATTCGACCTGTCGCGTCGGTTGGCCCCCATCGCCTATCTGGGACTGTCGTGGCTCATCGGCATGGCCTACGAGTTGAGCTTGACCGTCGACGGGACCGGGATCGGAGGGGTGCATCCAGAGACGAGGACTTCGTTCATCCTGGCGCAAGGCGACTACGTGCCGATTGCCCTCGTTGCGCTCGCGGCGACCCGCTTGAAGCGTCTGACATACAGGGACGCCTTCTTTCTCGCAGCGGGAATGAGCCTCACCGAAGGCCTCGTCTTCACCGGCGTCCTGACGGCGACAGTGCTGTCTCCGGCCTTCGTGCTCGCCCCGCTCGTGGCCGCCTACTACGCGCTCGCCTATTCGAGCTATGTGGCGTTGCCGCTGTTGTTGACCGGCGCCCACAAGATCTGGCCGGAATCCGGGGAGCCAGGTCGGATCTCGGTACCGCTGCTGCTGCTTGCGGGTTTTGTGCTTGGCTTCGGCATCCGGCTCTTCTGGGGTCTGGTCTACGCGCCCGCCATCACGGCACTTCTCGGCTTGGAAACCGCGACCGAGATGTGACGCCTTGTGAGCCCTCCCGCCTCGCCGGTCTTGATGTCCTCGTCGCCTATCGCAGCGAATCCGGCAATGGAGCCTCCTCCCGGCCACGAGGCGTATCGTTGAGACGTGCACGCCGCTCTGCTCGCCGTCATGTCCGCGCTACCGCTGGCAGCCATCACCGGTGTGCCCGCCTCCGATGTGTGCACTTCGCCGCCGGAAATCGCCGTGGAGCTTCCTCCGGTCGACGAGGACCGGGGCCCCGTATACGTCAACGGGTACGTCTGGTCGGGAGGCAGCATCTACACGCCAGACGGGTCCTTTGTGAGAGAAGCTCCGATCGACGGATTCCTCCGCGGTGAGACCCGCGAGTTCAACGCAGAGATCGTCGATCCGAGCGGGGCCACGTGGGGCGTCGTTGGCGAAGGCTCCACCGGATACGGCGTCTACACGCCCAGCGGCGAACACATTGTCGACCTCCCGCCGTCGAGCTTCGTCGAAGCGGTGTACGACGGCGACTACATACTCGCCTCGGAGGCGATCAACCTCGGTCAAGGCCCGCTGCGGACGTTCCTCGTCACTCGCGACGGCACCATCCGTACCCTTCCCGCTTCGGTAGGCGAAGAAAACGATCGGTATGGGGCCGTGGTGGCGGACACGATCTACATCGTGGAGCAAGACGGGACTCTCGCTCTCTTCGGCCCTACGGGCGACAGGCTCGGCGAGGTTCGGAGCAGCGTCGGGTTCTCACAGGTCTTCGCCGACCATGGGTTCGCCTACGCAACCACGAAACGCCATACAGACGGCTCCTTCGCGGTGGTGGTCCTGGACGCCGCCAGCGCGGAGGTGAACCGCCTCGACTATCCGGCGGGCTCGCTGGAACTCCGGGCGTCCGAACACGGACTCGTGGCCCAGTTCAACGGACTGACGCTGGAAGACCTCGGTGAGATCACCGCGCAGGTGCAACTCCCGACAGAGGTGACCCTACTCACGCCAACTGGTCACGAGGTCGCCACCTATCTGGGGGACGAAAGCGAGGATCGAGTCTTCAAAGCCCACGGCAGATACGTGATGATCGCCGACCACCTCTCCGAGACACCGTGGATGGAGGATCCTCCCCATCCCGGCTCCATCACCTCGCGCATCGAACTGATCCACGCCGGGGGCGAACACATCGGGGACGCGGGCGACGTCGAGCATATCGAGTACGCCGTCGGCCGCCCGGCCGGAACGCTCGTGGCGTACTACGGGCCCGATGGTCGGTCGCTCGAGTTCCGCGGCCTAGACGGCCGCGTCCTCGGTCACATGGACTTCGGTCCGAAGACGCACTCCATCGAGTTGACGATGACCGATCACGAGTTCCTCTGGGTACGAACCGCCGGCGTCACCCAGGTCGGCTCCACCGAGGAGATCGCCCGCACCTTCGTGCTCGATCTGGGTGAATGCGCTGGTCTGCCCAGCTCGGGGACCTTCGTCGATGACGACAATTCGGTTTTCGAACCTGACATCGAATGGCTTTCTGCGGTCGGTATCACGCGCGGTTGTGACCCACAGCACGGCGCCACGAGGTACTGCCCCGATGAGGTGATCACCCGCGGGCAGATGGCCGCGTTCTTCCGACGGGCGCTGGGAACGACGGAGAGTGCTGGTCAACCCGTCGAGTTCGACGACGTAGCCGCTTCCGAGTTCTCGGACGACATCGAATGGCTCGCGGCGGCCGGGATCACGGCCGGGTGCACACCCACTCGGTTCTGCCCCGACGACCCCGTCACGCGGAGCCAGATGGCGGCATTCTTGACCCGGGCGCTCGGCCTCCCACCGGCTGACCCTGCATCGTTCGACGACATCGCCGGCAGCGTCTTCGCCGACGATGTCGCACGCCTCGCGGGCAGCGGCATCACCCGGGGCTGCACGGCCACGTCGTTCTGTCCCGACGACCCCGTGACTCGGGCGCAGATGGCGGCTTTCTTCCACCGGGCGCTCGGCTGATCGGTGCGTCTCCACAGCTCGACACACGCATGTGGCGTTGCGCGCATCGGATCGTGAGGTCGTTGCGTGGCGTGAGGCTTGCAGGTCGGAGTTCTGCTCTTGACTACGCTCGCCCTCGCTCGGAGACCGCCACGGACGGACCGAACGCGAGCTAGCGTCTTGGAACCAACAGCGGAGCCTCTCGATGACCGGCCATGACACCCCCCACCGTCCGGGAGCGCTGGCAGGCATCGGGAACACGCCCCTAGTCAAGCTGACGACCATGCCGGGAGCCGACAGCGCCGACGTGTGGGTCAAGCTCGAAGCGGCGAACCCCACCGGCTCGTACAAGGACCGGATGGCCCTCGCCATGATCGAAGGAGCGGAACGCTCCGGCGCCCTCTCGGCCGGTCAGACGGTCGTCGAGTACACCGGCGGATCGACGGGAAGCTCGCTGGCGTTCGTCTGTGCTCTCAGGGGCTACCCACTGAAGTTGGTGTCATCGAACGCGTTCTCCGAAGAGAAGATCGCCACCATGCGGGCGTTCGGAGCCGACGTCGAACTGATCCACAGCGACACCGGGATCCACCCGCAACTGATCACCCAGATGATGGACCGGGTCGCAGAAATCGTCGAACAAGAGGGCGCGTTCCCCACCGACCAGTTCAACAACCTCGATCTCCTCGACGGCTACCTCGGGATCGGACGAGAGTTGGTCAACCAACTCCAGACGGAAATCAACGGCGTGGCCGTCTACGTGGGCGTAGGCGGTGCATACACAGGCACGACTCGACCCATCAAGGAGCGATGGCCCCAGGTGATCCGCACCGTGGTGGAACCGGCCGAATCGGCGGTGATCTCCGGCGAGGCCCCCGGCACCCACAGTATCGAAGGAGGCGGCGTGGGGTTCGTCCCGCCACTGATCACACCCGACAGCTTCGACCGCGTCGAACGGGTCAGTACCCGCGAGGCGTGCGAAACCGCCCGGCAGGTCGCCAGAACCGAAGGGGTGTTCACCGGGCCCAGTGGGGGCGCCAGCATGCGCGCTGCGTTGCGGCTTGCCCGAGATCTCGGGCCGGGTCAGACGGTGGTCACCGTCCAGCCGGACTCGGGTCTCAAATATCTGAGCGGCGACCTCTACAGCTGAGGGACTTCGAGCCGCAAGGGGTGCACAGGCATCCTCCGGAGGAGTAGCCTCACGCGCGTCGAGTCCTGAGGTCAGTCGGATGCGCCGTGGGTTTCGGGTCGGACTTCAACTGATGGCGCTTGCGCTCGCCGTCGCCTCGTGTGACAACAAGGTCGACCCGGCCGACACCACTCCCCCCGTGTTCGACGGCCTCACCGTGGAGTTCCGAAGGGTGTCCGACAACCTCCTCGAAGGTCCCGTGGACGCCAGGAACGGGTATGTGGTCGACAACGTCCAGCGCGACCGGCGAATCGTGGTGAAGGTCTCCGCCACCGATCCGGAGAGCGGCGTCCGCAACATCCGACTGGCGATCGGTGAGTACGAGTTCGAATGCCGGACGCCCGGTTCGGAATTCGCCGAGTACAAACACGGGACGTTCACACCCCTCCCCGACGGTGAGCGAACCGGGACGACGGTGTCCGGCACGCCATCGCTGCGAAACGCGACCTTCACCTTCGACCCTTACGAGGGCAACGCCCTCCGCCTCGTCTGCCCCGCCACCGACGAAACCACTCCGCTGATCGTGACCCTGAAGCTCGCCGCCACCAACGGCAACGGCCTGAAGACGACCTCTCCCGAGATCTCCATCACCTACCTGGGGAGACCACCCGGGCAACCGTGAGGTTCAGAAATTCAGCCAGGTCGGACCGCTGCGGGTGCGACGATGCACCCCATGCCGATGCACGAGGACCAGTTGCTCGTGACCACCGAGATGGTCCGCTCCCTCATCGACGACCAGTTCCCCGAGTACGCGGACCTTCCCGTCGCCCCGGTTCGATCGGAGGGGACGGTCAACGCCATCTTTCGAATCGGCGAACACCTGGCGGCACGCTTCCCGCTCCAAGGCGATGACGTCGCCACGATCCGGTTCGAACTGCAGGCCGAGGCCGACGCCGCGAGAGAACTGCTCGGTTGCATCCGGGTACCCGTACCGGCGCCGGTGGCGATCGGCGAACCCGGTGCCTGCTATCCGATGCCATGGTCGATCCAAACGTGGGTGCCGGGTACCACGGCCGGCACGGAGGACGTCTCGGCGTCGGATCGGTTCGCCCGCGACCTCGCCGGATTCATCGGTGAAGTCCGGGCGATCGACGTTGCCGGTCGGATCTTCAACGGTGATGGCCGCGGCGGCGACCTGCCCGACCACGACGAGTGGATGGACACCTGCTTTCACAACAGCACGGGGCTCGTCGATGTACCCCGACTCCGGCGGATCTGGAATCGCCTTCGCCGGCTGCCGAAGGTCTCCCCCGACGTGATGACCCATGGGGATCTCACTCCCGGGAACGTGCTCGTTTCGGACGGCCGGCTTGCCGGCATCCTCGACGTCGGAGGGCTCGGACCCGCCGACCCGGCCCTCGACCTCGTCGGCGCCTGGCACCTCCTCGACGCCGACCGTCGGCACCTGCTTCGCCACGACCTTGGTTGCGACGAGTTGGAGTGGGAACGGGGCAAGGCCTGGGCTCTCCAGCAGGCGATGGGCGCCGTCTGGTACTACCTCGAAACCAACCCTGCGATGCATCGCATGGGACGGGACACCATCGAGCGGATCCTCGCAACAGAATCGAACACGTGACCTCCGCGGGTGGCTGCGGCTAGGGTCGCGTTCAGCATGACCGTCGCCGCCACCATCGCCGTCGTGTTGTTCACGATCGTCGCTCTGTTCCAGATCCTGCTGGCAGCAGGCATGCCGTGGGGGGCGGCCGCCTGGGGCGGGCAGAACCCAGGTGTGTTGCCCAACCGACTCAGGGTTTCCAGCGCCGTGTCGGGTGCGATCGTGTTCCCGCTCCTCGCCCTCTACGTGATCGACGCCGCGGGCCTGGCGGAGATCTCCTGGCTGCCCGGCTCCGGGCGGACCGCCATGTGGGTGCTCTGCGGTTTCTTCGTCCTCGGAACCCTGATGAACGCCGTATCGAGGTCACGCATCGAACGAATCTGGGCTCCGGTCAACCTCGTCCTCGCCATCTGCTGTTTGGTGGTCGCCATCAACGCGTGAAGGAGTCACTGTCTAGCATCGCCGGCAGCGACCCAGGACCCTGTATGCCCGAAAGCGCCGAGATCATCGACGTCTCACCTCGGGACGGACTCCAGAACGAGAAGATCCTCCTCTCCACCGAGGTCAAGGTGGAACTGATCACGCGCATGATCGACGCTGGGATACGCCGCCTGGAGGCGACCTCCTTCGT
>JAOUGY010000279.1 GCA_029865445.1 Acidimicrobiia bacterium
GTGGCGCTGGGCGCCATCGTGGCCGAAGAGCTCTACGGCATCACCGTTCCCGTGGTGGTGGCCGACCCCGACCTCATCCCCCGCAACACCACCGTCACCATCGACCCCCCTTCCTGAAATTGCGTACGCCAGTGCCGTATCCGGCACTGAGCTACGCAATTTCGGGGGTCTGTGCCGCGACCTCCACGACGATCGAGCCGACATGGCGTTTCGCCATGAACGCCTCCTGCGCGGCCGCCATCTCGACCAGGGGAAACGTCGCCGCCACGATCGGTCTGATCTCGCCGCGTTCGATGTATCCGATAAGTTTCTCGAACACCACCCGTGGGAGGACCGTCGCTCCGTGGAAGGTCAGGTCGTTCAGATAGAGCGTCCGCAGGTCGAGTGAGACGACCGGTCCGCCGATCGCACCGGCCGTCGTGTAGTGCCCGCCGCGACGGATCGTCTCCAACAGGATGGGAAACAGATCTCCCCCCACGACGTCCGCGAACACGTCCACCCCGCCGGTGGCGTCCAGGACCGCGGCGGCGAGGTCTTCGTCGGCCCGGTCGACCACCACCTCCGCCCCGATTTCGAGCACGGAGTCCATCTTCGACCGGCTCGTGACCGCGACGACCCTGGCGCCACGCCGACGAGCGAGTTGGATCAGACCGCCCCCCACCCCACCTGAAGCTCCTGTGACGAGCACCCACTGTCCCTCACGCACGGCTGCCCGGTGCAGCATGTGCTCGGCGGTGGCGT
This sequence comes from Acidimicrobiia bacterium, assembly GCA_029865445.1. Lineage (GTDB taxonomy): Bacteria > Actinomycetota > Acidimicrobiia > Spongiisociales > ZC4RG35 > JAOUGY01. The sequence goes on from JAOUGY010000279.1 coordinate 742, forward strand.
AGGAGCAGGGAAAACTCGCCAAGTCCGAGTCGGCCAGATCCGACCGCACGAGGTGGGCGTTGCCGACAGGGACGACGACGTATTCGGCGTAGCCGCCGTCGACTTCGGATCCAAGGTACCGAGCGCCGGCCAGGTCGCCGTCGGGAGCCCGCAGCCAGGCGTCCACGAGCACCCGCTCGCCGATCCGGGATCGGTCGATGTCGGGGCCGGCGTCAACGATGCGTCCGCACGGGTCGGCGCCCTGGATGCGTGGGAACGTGAGCCCGCCACCCCAGGAACCGTCGACTCCCGCCTCGGCCCCCTCACCCGTAGGACCGGTCACGCTCTTGGCGTACCACCCGGTCCTGGTGTTGATGTCGGTGTTGTTCATCCCGCAGGCCGCGACCTCGATCAGCACCTCGCCCGGGCCCGGTACCGGAACCGGCACGTCGGTTCGATACTCGAGCTTGTCGAGCCCGCCGTGACCGGTCAGGAGAACGGCGCGCATCTCAGCGAGCCCCGTCCCAACCCGAAATTGCGTAGCTCAGTGCCGTATGCGGCACTGACGTACGCAATTTGGGCAGCATCAGGCGCGCATGGCGTGGCCGGCAGGGTCGTGAGGCGAAGCCGCGATCACGCGGCACGGCCGTTCGACACCGACGATGTGGGTGGTGAGATCCGACCCCACCTCCGCCCGGTCGATCAGCGCCATCGCCAGGCTCTTTCCCACCGTGTGCCCGTATCCGCCCGAGGTGATGTAACCCACTCGCCGACCGCCCGCCCACACCGGCTCGTAGCCGGTGGCGTCGGCGTCGATGGCGTCGACCTCCAACGTGACCAGCGTCCGGGTGGCCGAATCGCTCTCGCGTTCAGCGCGGGCGGCCGCCTCTCCCACGAAACCGGTCTTCTTCCAGTCGATCCAGCGGTCCATCCCCGTCTCGGCAGGTGTGTACTCCTGGCGGAACTCGGTCGACCAGATGCCGAAGCTCTTCTCCAACCGAAGAGACAGCAGGGCGTTGTACCCGTATTCGACGGCCCCCAGGTCGCGACCGGCTTCCACCAGCAGTCTGCGCAATGCGACGTGTTCGGCGGCGGAACAGTGGATCTCGTACCCCAGCTCACCCGTCACCGAGATCCGGCCCACCTTGGCCCGGATCAGCCCCACGTCCATGGTCCGGGCCGCCATGAAAGGCATCTCCTCAGACGACACGTCGTCGTGGGTGACCGCCTCGAGCAGATCGCGCGACTTCGGACCGGACAGCGAGAACCCGACCACCGCGTCGGAGATATCGCGGACCGTCACCCCCGCTTCGTGGTGATCGTTGAACCACCTCATGTGCCAGGCCCGCAGGTAGTACGAGCCCATGATCCACCATGTCCCGTCACCCCAGTTGATAACGGTCAGGTCACCCTTGAGCTTGCCGGTGTGTCCGAGCATCGGCGCCAGCCTCATGCGGCCAGGGCCCGGCAGCCGTCCAGCCAGCATCCGATTCAGCCAATCCTCGGCAGCGGGACCGGTCACCTCGTACCGGGAGAACCCGGCGATGTCGAGGATGCCGACGCCGGATCGAACCTGCCGGCATTCCTCTCCGACGATGTCGAAGGCGTTCGAGCGTCTCAGCGACGGGATCTCCTCGAACCCGTCGGGGGCGAAGTAGATCGGAACCTCGAGGCCCCACGAAACACCCCAACGGGCACCCGCCTCGGTCATGGCGTCGTAGGCCGGGGCCATGCGCAGCGGCCGACCTGCCCAGAGCTGCTCGTTGGGATAGGTCATCACGAATCGGCGCGAATAGAACTGTCCGGTGGTCTGGCGGATGTACTCCCGGTTCTCCGCGTAGGGACCGAACCGGGCGACGTCCATGCCGTAGATGTCCTCCTCCGGCTCACCGTGGATCATCCACTCCGCCAGAGCCTTGCCCACACCTCCTCCCTGGAGGAACCCGGCCATCACCGCACACGCCGACCAGTAGTTGCGCAGGCCGGGGACGGGACCCACCAGCGGGTTGCCGTCCGGCGAGAACGTGAACGCGCCGTTCACCCACTGTTTGATGCCGGTCCGTTCGAGCGCCGGGTACCGGTTCATGGCGATCGACAGTTCGTGCTCGATCCGATCGACATCGGGGGGAAGCAGCTCGATCCCGTAGTTCCACGGTGCTCCGTCGATGCTCCAGTGTTTGTGATCTATCTCGTAGATGCCCACGAGCATGCCTTGCAGCTCCGGTCGGGCGTAGGTGAATCCGTCGAGGTCGATCATCATGGGGATCTCCCCGCCGAACGCCTCCAGCTCAGGGATCGACTCGGTCACGAGGTAGTGGTGGGCGAGCGGCGACACGGGCAACTCGACCCCGGCCATGCGCCCCACCTGTTTCGCCCAGAGCCCGCCGGCGTTCACGACGTGTTCGGCGGCGATCGTCCCCTTCTCGGTGATGACGTCCCAACCACCGTCCGAGCGAGGTTTCAGGTCGATCACCCGGTTGTGCTCGATCACCTCTGCGCCGCGATTGCGGGCGCCGCGGGCATAGGCATGCACCACGGCAGACGGGTCGATGTACCCCTCGCGGTCTGCCCACATCCCGCCGTACACACCGTCGAGATTGATGATCGGACAGCGCTCTTTGATCTCGTCTGGCGTGATGAGGCGCACGTCCTCGATCCCCATCGTCTGGAAGATGCGGTAAGCGCTCTGGAGCCACTCCCAGCGGACGGGCTCGCAGGCGAAGGTGATGCCACCGTGCATGTGCATGCCGATGTCCATGCCGGTCTCGTCGGCGATCTCGTTGAGCAGGTCGATCGTGTAGGCCTGGAGGGCGGCGATGTTGGGGTCGGCGTTCAGGGCGTGGACGCCGCCGGCGGCGTGCCAGCTGGAGCCGGCCGTGAGGACCGACCGTTCGAGGATCGCCACGTCGCTCCAACCGAACTTGGTCAGGTGGTAGGCGACGCTTGCTCCCACCACGCCGCCGCCGATGACCACGACCCGGTACTGAGACTTCATCGCGCGCTCCTCTCTCGCCCGCCATCGACTGTACACACCTGTCCAGGCCCCCCGCCGGGCGAACCCCCATCGTTTTGACGCACGAAACGCAGCAATATGCTGCGTTTCGTGCGTGAAAATCGGGGCTGGGTCGGGTCGGGGAGGGCGATGGTGTGCCTCGGGCTGGGCGTGCTCATGTCGCACGGGTTCGGCCTGTCGCTTCTCCCGGCGATGCTCCCGAACATCTCCCGGGACCTCGGAGTCGGATACGACACGCTCGGGCTCGTGGTCGCCTCCGGACTCGTGGCATACGCCGCCGGCGCTGCCTCGACTGCGCGGATCCTTCCCGGCCGGTCGGCACGGGGGGTGTTGATGGCAACGCTCATCGTGGATGCGGTGGGGCTGGGAGCATCCGCGACCGCCACGGGGCCGGCGGGACTCGGCGTCGCGGCCGCCGCCCTCGGGTTCGTCGCCCCCATCTCCTGGTCGGCGACGCTTCATCTGGTGACCGAGACAGTCGACCCGGCGCGGCGAGGCACCGTGATGTCCGCCGCTTCCGGTGGAGCGGCGTTCGGCGTCCTCCTCAATGGAGTGCTGGTTCAGACGTCCGCCTCGGTCCACTCCTGGAGACTCTCGTTCGTGCTCGCAGCATCGCTGTCGGCAATCCCACTGCTGTGGAGTCGATGGCTGTTCCCAGCAGAGATCACAGTCCAACACTCGCGCGGACCCAAACGAGGGGTGCTGTCCGATCGATGGGGACGCATCCTGGTGGTGGCAGGGCTGGCTGCCGGCGTGTCCGGATTTCCGTTCAACGCCTTCCTCACCGCCACCGCCGTCGACGAACTCGACACCGGGTCGCTTGCGGCCGCGGCGCTGTGGTGGCTGATCGGTGGGTTCGGCACGCTCGCGGCCCCGGTTTTCGGCCGCCTTGGGGACCGATACGCCCCGACGCTCGGTCTCCTCGTAGGCGCTGTCCTCCACGGCGCGGGGTTGGTCTTCCTCTTCGCGACGTGGAGTTACCTCGGACTGGTCGTGGCCGCGGTCGGTTTCGCGTCCATGAACTACCCGATCTGGGGCTTGGTCGGCGCCGCCGCCGCCAACCGGTTCCCGCCGGAGACGGCAGTCCGCATCACCTCACTCGGGCTGCTGGCGGCGTCACTCGGCGGGGCGACCGCAAACGCCGCGACCGGTGTGTGGATCGAGCGGACCGGCAGCTTCCGCGGTCCGGTGCTGGTGATGATCGGGGTCATCGGGGCACAGGCGGTCTGGTATGCCAAGCGCCTCTCCTCGGACCGCCCCGACATCAACCTCGCGGGTACCCCAGGGTC
>JAOUGY010000280.1 GCA_029865445.1 Acidimicrobiia bacterium
GTTCGTCTGCCGCCCCTGTCGTGTACGTCACCGAGAGGAAGGGGCGCGAAGACGCGGTGACGTGCTCCGAGGAAAGGAGGTCGAGCCCGTCGGTCGTCCCACCAAGGATCAATGCCCATCCGTAGTTGGGACTGCCGTCCACCCACGCTTGCACGGCCGCTTCGAGGCCAGTGATGGTGGAGGTGCTGTTGATGACCGCAAGCTCCGCCCCGGCATACACGACATCGGGGGTGGCTGCCGCCTCGACGCCGTTCGTCTGGATACCGGAACTCAAGGTGTTCCAGGTGGCGGTCTCCGCCCATGGGATGAGCATCCGGTACAGCGACAGGGTCCCACCCGACCCGGCGTTGTTGTCGTTGACCAACGTGAGGCTCGCCGAGGTGATCGTCGATCCGGGCGGGATCTGCCCCGCCCCGGTGCCGACGATCCCGTCGAACCGAAGCAGGCCTTGCTCGATGGGAGAGGTGTCGGTGTCGATCGAATCTCGGTCGCCGTTGTCTTGGGTGGGGACGACATCGGATACCCAAGTGTCGATGGTTCCGGAGTAGCCCCCGCTGCCCTGCTGGAAAGTGGCGGTGCCACCGGCCGGCGCCACCTCGGGGACGCCGCTGAACCGGGCCACGAACCCGTCGGTGCCGCCATTGTTGGTCTGGTCGTAAGCGCCGGCGGAGACGTCGAAGTTCGAGGACCCGGTGCTGCCCGACAGGTACACCTTGCCCGAGCCGTCGACGGCGGCGCCATAGGCGGTCTCCGAGCCGCTCCCCCCGAGGTAAGTCAGGTAGCTCAACGTCGCCCCATCGAGGGAGAACGCCGCCAGGAAGGCGTCGCTCGAGCCGTCGATGGCCGCCTGGTGGGCGTCACCGGTGACCGGGAGGTTGGTCGAGGCCGTCGAACCTACCGTATAAATGGTCGAGTCGCCGAGCGCCACGTCGTAGACGAGGTCGGCCCCGGTGCCGCCCAGGTAGGTGGCGAATACCCGGGAGGAGGCGCCCGATGCCGTCGGGTCGAGCGCCAGCACGACCGCGTCGTTGTCGGTGGCCGACTTGGTGGTGTCGTAGGCCCCGGCGGAGACCGGGAAGTTGGTCGACTGGGTATAGCCGGCGATGTAGGCGACGCCCGAGCCGCCGATCGCCACGCCGCTCCCCCGGTCGAATCCGGATCCACCGAAGTAGGTGGAGTAGGCGAGGGCGGTGCCGGCGGCGTTCACCCTGGAGAAGAAGAGGTCGCCGCCACCGGAGGCGGTGGTGGAGAACGCGGAGGCGGTGGTCGGGAAGTTGGTCGAGACCGCGTTCCCGGTGACGTAGGCGCTGCCGGAGGAGTCGACCGCGATCTTGTTGCCCTGGTCGCTGCCGTCCGAGCCGCCGAGCAGGCTGGAGTACACGAGGCTGCCCCCGGTGGCGGCTACCTTGGTGACGAAGGCGTCGTAGCCGGTGCCGAGCGTCGAGTCGAACGCGGAGACGAGGGGAAAGTCGCTCGAGTCGGTGTACCCGGTGACGTAGGCGTTGCCGGACCCGTCGACTGCGACATCGTAGACGGCCTCGTTGAAGCCCGACCCGCCGAGGAAGGTGGAGTACAACAGCGATCCTCCGCCGGCGGCCAGCCGGGCGACGAATCCGTCGACGCTGCCGCCGATGGTGGAGTCGTAGGCGTTGAGCGTGGGGAAGTCGCTGGAACCGGTCATGCCCGCCACTGTCACCTCGCCGTTGGCGTGGAGTCCCAATCCGTAGACCTTGTCGGCGGCCGAGCCGCCCAGATACGTCGAGTAGACGAGGGTGCTGCCATCGGGGCTCAGTTTGGTGATCACCGCCTCCTGCGCCTGCTGGGTCGTGTCGAAGGCGCCCACGGTTGTCGGATATCCGGATGAGGTGACGCTGCCCACCGCGTAGACGCTGCCGGAGGCATCCACCTCTACATCCTCGATGACATCGGTCCCGATCCCCCCGAGGTAGGTCCCGTACTCCAGAGTCGGGTCGATGACCAGCGGGAGGGTGGGGTCGTAGGCTCCCAACCAGAAGCCGACCGCTCCTTGCTCGACGCTGTACCCGCTGTCGATCGGGACCCGCACCCCGTCCACCTCCTGGAAGGAGACCGGCGCGGAGAAGCGGATGTTCCGACCCGGGTTGAGACCGATCTCGAGGTCACCCGACTGGGTGAGGCCGAGGGACGTGGCGCCGTCGAAGCCCAAGACGATGGCGTTGGGATCGGAGCCGGGTTGGATGATGAAGTCGTACTCGAGCCGGCGGTCGTTGCCGTAGTAGCGGACATCTATGCCCGGGTACACGTCCCGATACTCGACGGCACCGTAGGTGGGAACGTCCGCATGCCACTCGGAAGGATCGTTTCCGATCAGGTAGTTGACGACGCCGGGTCGACGATCGAGCGGAACCAACGAGGGGGAGTCTGCTGCTCTTTCGAGGTTCATTCGTACCGCGAACCGCTTGTCTGACTGACCGAGAGTGACTACGGCGTCACCGTCGGTGAGATGCACGACGTATCCTTGACCTCGAGCGGTGAAGTCAACGACGGCATCGGTCTGTCCTACGTTCGGCTCGAAGACCATGTCGCGGTCGACTTTGTCGAGCGCAACCGGGACGTCGACGCGGGAGGTCGGAGGCTCTACCGGAGGAGGAGTCGACGGAGCCGCCTCGGGAGACGGCTGGGGGGGTTGCCCCTCGGCGGCGATGACTTCGAGAACGGTGCCATCGACGACGCCGACCGTTCCGTCATCCACCAGCGCAGACATCGAGAACGTCCCGACGCCTACTCCGAGGTCTTCGAGCGTCGCCGCCGGGATCACCGGCTCGGGCCCCGCGGCATCCGAGAAGTCGCCATCACCGTTGATGTCCCAGGTGACCGTGAGGTCGTCGTCGTCGGCATCCGTCGTCGCCGAGGCATCCAACTCCAGCGACTCGCCAACGGTGATCGAGTACGGTCCGCCGGCATCGGGGACCGGAGGCGTGTTGGCGCGCTGGGGCGGCCGGACGATCAACGTCGTGGCGACCCATGGACGTTCAGAGCCCAGGGCGATCTGACGCGCACCCGAACCTGCCACAGCAGACACCGTCTCGCTGGCCGACATCCACTGGAGCCCATTGGCCGACCCGGATGCCACTGTGGTCATCGTGGGTGGAGGCGTGAGCTCTCCCGGTCCGACGGTGACCGCCGTCACGATCACCATCGCCGCCGGGTCATCGATGGGGAGGTCCGGCGCCGTTGCCGAATCAGACTCGCCGACCAGCGAGGAGACGGCTGCGATCGGCTGATCCGGATCAACGCCTGCGAAGCGGAACACCTCGACGTGGACCAGCCCGTCCATGTCCAGATCGAAGTCGGACGGTTCGGAGGCATCAGCGACGCGGGTGAGGAGGACATCGACGAGAGGTCCGTCGTCGAGCGCCTGGTTCTGCACGAGTTCCCATCCGGCAGGAGATTCGGGCGATTCGTCCGAGTCATGAATGATCCGGAGGACGAGAAGGTCGCCCTCCTCCCCATGTGGGATCGCCACGGTGTCCTCACCAGCGGCGGCGTGGCCGACAAGGGCCGGGGCATCGGCGGCCGCCGCCGGACCTTCGAAGATGGCGAGGGACTGAGCGACGATCCCGACGACGAGCAGGACGGTGCCCAGGCTCCGAGCCCGTACCAGCAGCGGTCGGGGAACGATCCGACGATTGGCGACCATACGCCGCCGGCGGCGAAGCTTGAGCACACGAACCTGGCGACTGATGCCCGACCGCATCATCGGACACCCCCAGCAGCGCGGATGGAGGGACGCGATCCGGACGAGGCATCGGCGAGCGGAACATCGACGATGAACCGCGTGAGACCTTGCGACCGGTCGTATCCGACGCTGCCGCCCATGCCTTCAGCCAGCGACTTGACGATGGAAAGCCCGAGGCCGACGCCTCCGGCGACGGCCTGTTGGAAGGTGAGGGTGTGGATGTAACGCTGGAACAGTTTGCGTTCCAGCTCGGGCGGGACTCCTGGCCCGTCGTCTGTCACCATCCACCTGTATGTGACGCCCCGCGATTCACCAACGAGGGTGATGTTGGGGCCTCCGTATTTGGTGGCGTTGCTGATCAGGTTGCGGAGCACCTGTCTCTGTCGCAGCCGGTCGACATGCACCGCCGCGTCCTCGACGTCGATTGCGATCGTCTGGTTCGCCTGGACGAAGGGCCGGATCAGCACCTCGGCCTCTTCCGTCGTGGACACCCTCCTCGGCTCGTACCTGAGCTGGCCGGCGGAGAGGCGGGCCGTGGTGAGCAGATCCTCGACCATCCGGGCGAGGTCAGACGCCTCAGTGGTCACCATCCCCAACATCTCGCGAGCGTCGGGCGGGATGCGGTCGTCCTCGACCAGGATCTCGCTGAGCCCCAGGATGCCGGTGAGAGGCGTTCTCAACTCGTGGGAGGCGTTGGCGACGAACTCGTCACGAGCTTGGGCCAGTTCTTGCTCGGCCTCCAGCTGCATCTCCAACTGACGCTGGCTGAGTTGACGCTCGACGATCTCGCGATACACCAGGACGAGGGCAAGCGGAACCACGAGGATGACGGTGAGTCGGGCCATGTCCCCGAACCGGGCGCCGGCACGATCGAGGCCGGTGAGATCGGCAAGGACGATTTCGCGCCGGCCGATCACCTCCTTGGATGCATCAGTGAAGGCACTGTTGAGCGACCCGGCGGCAATCTCCTGAGCCGACTCGGTCTCCCCGCTGCGAACCGCGTCGGCGATCGAGCGAGCGACTTCGGTAAATGTCGCCACCGATGGGAGCGGTGTCCCCGCGCCGAGCTGGGATGCAAGGCCTGCCTCGGCATCGTCGACGGCGTGGAGGGTGTCCGTGAGTTCCTTCTCGAGGTCCCATCCATCGAGACGCTCCTCGAGTGCCGAAAGGTGGGTGGCGAGTCCGACAGCCGAGCGTTGTCCTTCGACCAGTCGCTGGATTTCGTCGAGGCGGTGGAGTTCCGCCGCCCATCGGGACACTTTGGTCGTCGTCTCG
>JAOUGY010000024.1 GCA_029865445.1 Acidimicrobiia bacterium
CTTTGACCAGCATCGGGTTGATGACGGTGCCGCAGTCGTCGACGGCCACGTGGGCCAGGAGCCGGCACCACCCGGTCTCGCGGTCGATCTCGACCGCGGCCATGTGTGCCCCGAACGGGTATGTGCTGGCCCCCTGCCGTTCGTCGCGCGACCGCTGCAAGCGACTGCCCGACGATTCCGCCATCGAGGCCAGATCCGCCCAGCTGACGGTTGCCCCCGGCGCTCCGGCGACCCCGAGCCCGACGTCGGGCACGATGACGAGATCCTCGGTTGCGACCTCCAGCACTTCGGAGGCGAACCCCCGCGCATCGTCGACCACATCGTCCGATGCCAGGTACAACGAGCTCCCCGCGAGTTGCAGGGTCCGCGAGGCATACGTTCCGCCGCCACGTTCGACTTCGTCGGTGTCGGATTGAATCACGATCACCCGGTCGGGTGACACGCCAAAGCGGTCGGCCACGATCATCGCGAACGCGGTCCGATGTCCCTGGCCGTGTGATGAGCCACCACAGCGAGCCTCGATCATGCCGTCCGTTCTCAAACCGACGGTCGCATGGTCGTTGTCGGGCGTCGCGCCCACGGTCACCTCGACATACGTTGCCACGCCAACACCGATGAGTCGGTCTGAGGCGCGGGCGCGCTCACGTTCGGCCGACCAGAACCGGTACTCCGGCGTGGCGAGGAGCGTGTCGAGCGCCATGGCGTAGTCGCCGGTGTCGTAGTCGGCGCCGGAAGCCGTGCGGTGTGTGGTGGAGAAGGCGGGGATGAGGTTCCTTCTTCGCACGGCGATGGGATCCATGTCGAGCTCTGCCGCCAGGAGATCCATCATCCGCTCAATCATCTGGATTGCCTCGGGGCGCCCTGCTCCCCGGTATGGGCCGCCAGGTGTCGTGTTGGTGGCGACGCTTCGGAACCGGACGGCGATCTTGGCGATGTCGTAGGTTCCAGAGGCCATCTCGATCGTGTAGCGCGGAAGCCATGTGGCCACGGCGGGGTACGCCCCGACGTCGGCGACGATGTCCACCGACAATCCCTTGACCCTGCCGTCGCGGTCCGCGGCGATCGTCACGTCCTGAATCTGGTTGCGGCCGTGGACCATGTTGATGAAGTTCTCGCTCCGGCGTTCGAGCCAGCGCACGGGTCTGCCCAGCGCCTCCGCCGCGGCCGCCACCACCGCATGTTCGGGGTAGAGGTCGCCCTTGGCGCCGAACCCTCCGCCGATGGCCGGTGCGATGACACGGATGGTCTCCTTGTCTCTGCCGAGGATCGCTGCGAGGTCGGCCCGAGATCCGAAGGGGTCCTGGGTGCCGATCCACGCCGTCATGCGTTCGCCCGGATCGACCAGCACCGCAGCCGGTTCCATCGGAACCGGTGCGAGCCGTTGATTCACCAGGCGGCGGCGCACCACCACGTCGGCGCCGGCCACGGCGTCGATGTCTTCGCCGATGCTCTCGGCGAGAGCGACGTTGGATCCGAACTCGGGGAAGAGAAGCGGCGCACCGGCAGCAAGGGCGTGGAATGGATCGACGACGGCCTCCAACTCATCGATCTCGGGCCACACTGCGCCGGCGGCATCCAGAGCCTCGGCCTCCGAATTGGCGATCACCACGGCGACGGGATCCCCGATGTATCGAACGTGGCGGGCGAGCGGAGGTCTGGCGAAGGCCGGATCCACGTTCCACGGCTGCTGCGGGTTGAGCCGGAGGTCATCGGGCCCGAACACCGCCACCACCCCCGGCATGCCGCTGGCTCGAGACGTATCGAGCGCGGTGACGATGCCGTGGGGAGTCGTCGAGCGAACGAAGGCGGCATGGAGCATCCCGGGAAGGGACATGTCGCCGATGTAGGCGCCGCGGCCGGTGAGAAGCGCCGGGTCTTCCCGACGTTTCACCGCATGTCCGAGGATGCTGGAGCCGTGTGTCACTGTGAGACAGATGGGCCCGGTGCGCGGGAGGTCGCACCGGGCCCAATCCCGTCAATCGGGGCAGTACCCGATGAGGTCGAGCTGGACGTGCGCCCCGGGGACGACGAGAGGCCCACCGATCTCGAGCGTCGTCGACGCCGGCTTGTCGCCGTCGAAGTGGTCGGCCCACTCCTCGATCGTCTGCGCGAACCACGTGAAGTCGTCATGGAAGGCCTGGCGGCGGCAGATCTGATCGAGCGAAGTCCCCGCCGCCTCACAGATCTTCGACACGTTGTCCAGCATGTGCCGCATCTGGAGCTTGGGAGGCTGTCCGTACCACGGGAAGCTGGGATGCCGCATCGTCGACTCCTCGAGCGACCCTTTGTGGTTTGCCGGTGTCACCGTCGAGAAGAACAGGAACTTCCCGGCCTTCACCGCCTGCGGTTCGTGCCCGAGTCCCGGTGGTGCACCCGGCGCCTCGATCGTCTCGATCTCGAGGTTGGAGTCCCCCGCCAGCAGCTTGAAGGCGATTTCGATCCGGCTTCCCCGCCCTCCGAGACCCATGTAGGGAATCACGACGCGCGCCGGTGGGTTCTCCGGGAACCACCGCTTCCAAACCTTGTCCATACCCTCGAAGTCGCTTGGATGCCCGATGTAGACGGTGGCCTTGACAGCTCGATCGAGCGAGGTGCCGGCGGCTTGGGCTATCGCAGCCTGCTTCTGGAGCACGTAATCGGTTTGGCGTTCGATGTCCGAGTCGTACCAGAAATTGGGATTCGTCCTGGCCTCGACGCTCACGCCGCTCGGAGTGCCGTAGTACTCGGAGCGTCCCCAGTCGCCGGTCCAGTCAACCGGTATCTCGCCCGCGAGGAACACCCAGTCGCCTCGGCTGATGGCGGGGGAGTAGCCGGCCAGCGGCGACGGGGTGCCGTCGGGCACCGCCGTTCCCGTGCTCGGCCCTGGGATCACCGCCGGGTCGAATCCGATCATGTCGACCTCGAGGATCGTGTCCTTGACGAGCAGGCCCGTCTCCCGGATCCCCATGCCTGTCGAGGCCGGTCTCGGGTCGAAGATGAACTCGTTGCGTGTGTTGAGGTACGGGGTGATCGAGATCCGCGGCCAGGTGTTCCCTTCGCCGAATTCGTCCATCGTCGGGTACGGGGAGGTGAACCACTGGTAGATCCGCATGATGTCTGAGCCGATGTCGAGTCCGGCTGCTTCTACGGTCCGTTTCAGATTCTCCATCACGAACCGGGACTGGATCTCCAACTGGTTGTCGACGAACCGGTTGCGTCCATCGCCGCCGGCCTCCGGAGCGAGGCCGGTCTTGAAGTCGGAGGCCAGTTGGCCTGCGACGAACACCCATCCACCGGCTTTGATGGCCGGGCTGTAGGGCATGAGCGGTTTTGGCTCCTCCCCCCACACGGCCTTGCGGTCACTCGCCATCATTGACTCCTTTCCTCATGCCCGGGCGAGGGTGCCCGCGGCGTCGTTGATGTCTGTGATTCCCACCAGGTCCGGTGGAAGCGTCATGTCCTTCCTGGCGAAGTACTCGGCCAGCAGGGCGGGAGAATCGACGACCAGACCGAGATGGAGTGAGATCACCTGCAGTGCACCGTGTTCGGCTTCCTCCGAGAAGCCCCCGACGATGTCGCGGGGGACGATCACGCGAAAGTCACGGTTGGCGGCGTCGAACGCCGTGGACAGCACGCACGCGTCCGTCATGGTTCCGGTGAGGACGACGTTGTGGATGTCGAGGTTCTGCAACAGGAACTCGAGATCGGTCGGATAGAAGCCAGACAACCGTTTCTTGGTCCTGATGTAGTAGTCGCCCTCCTCTTCCTCGGTGATGAGGTCGAGCCACTTCGTCCCCTCCCACGAGTGCTCATCCATGAGCTCGTTGTCCTCCACGTACAGGTAGTAGAGGACTCGCCAGTTGGCCATCCGGTTGTGCTTCTTGTTGTTGAGGTCGTCGACTCCGCCGTGCCGCTGCCAGTGCTGCACGTGAATGATCGGGATGCCCATCTTGCGGCACTCGGCCTGGAAACGGTTGTGGGCTCCCACTCTGTCTCGCGCCCGCGGGACGCAGAGTGTCAGTCGGTCCTCGGGGCCCACGTGGCCCCTGTGCATGTCGATCTCGAGCACGGCGGTGTGGTCGGGGTCGAGCCACGTCTCGAACGCATCCCCGTAGTCGGGGACACCGGAGGGAAGGACGAGCTTGTCGCGATCCTCCATGTAGCAGTACATCTCGGTCTTCATCTCGCTCCTTTCTCCGGTGTCCCTCTGGGCTCAGGTCATCCGCACCCGATGGCGGCCAGATCGACGGTGGCTCCCGAGCCTTCCGCACCGATCGGAGAGTCGCCTGCCGTCTCGTCGGGGACCGTGATCGAACCGTCCTTCACGCCTGCGACGATGGCTTCGAACTGCGCCTTGTCATCGTCGGAGAGCAAAGCGCCGACACTGTCATAGAGCGGTGCGTTGATCTCGGGATTGTTGAGGGCGTCGAACTCCACGAAGGCCTGTGCTCCGATCTCGCCGGCTGCAGCCATTTCGATCATCGACTTCGATGTGAAGGTCAATCCGTGGATGGCAGATGTGAGGACGTGATCGGGATCGAGCGACTGGCTCTCGTAGTACGAGGGTACGACCCACACCTGGCTCGATGCCTCGTCTGCCGCTTCCAGAATGCCGAAGACGGCCGAGTCGGTCGCCGACAGGATCACGTCGGCGCCGCCGGCGATCTGCGCCTGTGCCGCCGACTTGGCGATCCCGGTGTCAGTCCACGTCTCGATGTACTGCTGAGTGAACGTGATGTCCGGGTTCACGCAGCGGGCACCCAGGTGAAACGCTTCGGGCTGGCGTGTGAGGCCGGGGAAGGCGAATCCGTTGAGCGACGCCACGTGGTTCGTTTCGGTCACGAGGGCCGCCAGCGCCCCCGCCAGGAAGTTGGCGTTGTGCTGTGCGGGATCAACCCAGCACAGGTTGTCGGGGATCTCGATGCTGCCATCGGGGTGGTGGGGCGCCAGGCAGAATTGAACGTCCGGGAACTGATTGGCCAGTGTCACCGCCGGCTCCACCATGGCACCGTGAGCGATCATGATGAAGTCGTACCCTTGCGAGGCGAACGCGGAACCTTGCTGCACAACAGCCGCCGGGTCGTTGAGCAGCTCGACCGATTCGACCGTGATGTTGGGATTCTCGGCCATCGCCTGCTCGGCGCCATCGAACCAGGCGTTCGACCACGAGAGGTCGTCGGCGGTTCCCGGGTAGATGAGCGCGACCCGGTACTCGCCGCCCTCTTCGCCTCCGCCGGTCGTATCGGTGGAGGGTGCGGCCGTGGTCTCGGTGCCGGGCGCTGAAGTCGTTTCCGTGGATGGTGCTGCCGTCGTGTCGGAGGTGTCGCCTCCGCCGCAAGCAGCCAGCAGGATCGCCAGCGTCAGAAACGCCAGCCGATTGGTCCTTCCCGATCTCATTTGATCTCCTCCCATTGATCGAGGTTTGGTCACGCTCACTAGAGCATGACTCGATTGACTTTAGTGACACCAAATGCGGTGTGTTCGGGGGATCGGGGTTTCTCTGACGACCTTCAGGCAGTTTTGCCCGCGGGTCGGTAGGGGATTCCCACCGCTGCCGGATAGCGGGAGCCGGGGGCGAAGACCACTGCCGCCACCGTCACCAAGTAGGGAAGGGCCACCCAGAATTGCTTTGGCACCACTTGGAGCGCCGTCAGTTGCGCCGCGAGAAACTGCAGTCCCTGGGTCATTCCGAATCCGAGGGCGTGGAAGAAGATCCACCGAGGTCGCCATTTGGCGAGCACGACCACACCCATGGCGATGAAGCCCCGTCCGGCTGTCATGCCCGGCACGAAACCACCGGAGGTGGAGAGCACGAGTGCAGAACCGCCCAGCGCGGCCAGTGCGCAGCCGATCATCACCGCCGGGTAGCGGAGGCGGCGCACATCGAGACCACCGGACTCGGCGGCCATCGGCCGTTCGCCGGCCGAACGTGCATACAAGCCGTACCAGGTTCGGTTGAGGAGGTACCACACGCCGGCGGACAGGACGATCGCGACGTACAGCATCGCGTTCTGTTTCGAGATGATCTCTCCGATCCACGGAATGGACGAGATCCCGGGAATCGAAATGCCATCGAGCGTGACGCCGTTCTGGCCGGCGATGTAGCGAGAGTGAAGGGTGCCGGTGAGGCCGACCGCAAAGATGTTGAACATGAGGCCGGTGACGATCTGGTCGGTGCCGCGCCGCACGTACAGCGCAGCGAGGATGATCCCCGACACGACTCCCGCGGCGATGGCGACGACGATCGCCAGCAGCACGGTCTGGCGTGTGATGCCGATGAACGCCGTTGCGAGCGCTCCGATCAGCATCACTCCTTCGATGCCGACGTTGAGGACCCCGGACTTCTCGACGACGGCCTCGCCCAGCGCGGCCAGCACGATCGGCACCATCAACTGGATCCCGATGACGAAGAATGCAATGAGGAGCGCCTCAGTGAGCATCGGCGCCCTCCGGGTAGCGGAACTTGATCACACCGGTGACCATGAGCAACACGACGAACGTTGCGATGATCATCTCGCCGACCACCGGCGACAGCCCGGCCCCTGCCTGCAGGCTGTTCGAGCCGACCCGCAATACGGCGAACAGAGCCGCCGAGCCGATCACGGCCACCGGGTGCAGCCGGGCGACCAGGGCGACACCGATGCCCACGAAACCCACGTTTGCGGAGAAGTCCTGCAGGAGCGCATGATCTCGACCCTGGACGATCAGTGCGCCGGCCAGACCCGCGAACGCGCCCGCCAGGAGGAACGTCTGAACCGTGACCTTCTCGGTCCGTATCCCGGACAATCGCGACGCCTGGGCGTTGGCGCCGATCGCTCTGATCGAAAAGCCGAGCCGCGTGTGCCGGACGATGAACCACGCCACCACGGCTGCGACAACGGCGGCGACGATGCCGACGTCGAGCAGCCATCCTTCGATCGGCCTCGGCAGCTCGGCGGCTGCGTGGATGCTCTCGGTCTTCTGGACGAAACCCTCCGGGAAGACGTCGAAGATGATCCACGCCGCCGCGTTCACCGCGACAAAGTTGAGCATGAGCGTCGTGACGATCTCGGAGGCGTCGAAGCGGGCTTTGAGCCAGCCGGGGAGGGCGGCGAAAATGGCGCCCCCCAGCATCGCGCCGACCATGACGATCGGAATCAGCAGCCAGGCCGACCATGTCTCGGGCAGGACGATTCCCAGGACCGCCGCCGCCATGGCGCCGAACGTCATCTGGCCCTCGCCCCCCACGTTCCACAATCGCGCAGAGAACGGGATCGCAGCAGCAAGTCCCGTGCCGATCAGGATGCCCATGGTGATGACGGTCTGTGAGATCGAGAACGAGTTTCCCACCGATCCGGTGTAGATCGCTTTGGCCACCTGTATCGGACTGGCGCCCAGCGCCGTCACCAGGATGGCGGTGGCGGCGAGGGTGCCGCCGAGAGCGACAACGGTCCGCACCCATGTGGGGAGCTCTCGACGGTCCGTCGCCTGGATGACGCTCGTCGCAGTGCTCATGGCAGAAAGGGCCCCGCGCCGGAGATGGCTCCGAGGAGCCTTCGGTAGGCGATACCCGAGGCATCGGGGATCCTGAGGTGCAGTTCGTCGCGCAGGTTCGTGGGGATCTGTTCGGGTCGCTGGCTCTCGACGATCAGGCGATCCTGTTCCATGATCTCGTGGGTGAAGTCGATGAACTCACCATCCTCGGACGGATCGAGCTGGTAGTTGCGGCCGATCCACAGGAACATGTCGGTTGTCTTCTCGGACGTTGGCGCCGCCACCAACGAGATGAGTGTCTGGTCGCCCGATGGGATGGTCTTCCGCAAATGAATGGTGAAGGGCCCCGTGAGGAAGTACTCCCAGCGGATCACGTCGTCGGCTCCGCTGTGGAGTGATGCCGGTTCCGGGGCTTCCAGGTAGTAGTAGAGACCGGTGTTTCGCTCTTCGACGGTGTGCTCGGCAACCTCGGTTGCGTCTCTGGAGCCGAGTGTTCCTTCGTGGACGAACGGGAAGTGGGAGATGTCCATGAAGTTCTCAACCGCCCTCCCCGCAGATGTCTCCCACGTGTAGTGGTGAGAGACGAACGTGCGGTAATCCGATCGGTTCCACTCGTCATCCGGGAACGGCGGGATGTCCTGTTCCGGCTCGTCGAGACAAGCCCACACGAGCCCGTATCGCTCCTCCACCCGATGCGTGATCGCCCGCGCCTTCGGGGGGATCGGCGACCCGGGAGGCAACGACGGTATCTTGACGCACGCCCCGGTCCCGTCGTACGCCCACCCGTGGTACCCGCAGTGAAGGATGCCGTTCTCGATGAACCCGAGCGACAGCGCCACGCCGCGGTGGATGCACAGGTCGGTGAACAGGCTGAGCCCATGATCGCCGCGGAACGCGACGAGGTCGGTTCCGAGCAGTGTGAATCGGCGGGGCTCGGCCGTGACCTCGGACGCCGTGGCGATTGGATGCCAGTGTCGTGAAAGCGTTGTCATGCGCCTCGTTCCTGCTGCAATGTCCCGACGGTACCATCTACAGTTGAGCCACGTGAACGAACATGCAGTCTCATTGAATTCGGCGGAAGGAGGGCTTTTTGTCTCCGACGTCGTCCGAGTGTTCCCCGACGACCCCTCGGCGTGCCCCCTTCCCCTCGTCGAAACGGCCGGTCGCGCCTGGGCCGTCGTGTGGCCGGGGGTTGGTGCGCACCTCCGGACGTTCCACCGCATCAGCCTGACCAGAGGTGGCCGGACCCACCTCATGGCCCACCCGATGGAAGCGGTCTATTACGTCATCGGCGGCACGGCGACGGTCGATAGGGGCGCAAACCGCAACGTTTGGTCGTTGCCCGCGGGCACGATGGTGCTCGTTCACCCCGGGACCTCCTATCGATTCCAGGCAGCGGACGGCGGAGCCGAGATCGTCGGCGGGCCGTGCCCGGCCGACCCGGGGGTGTACGCCGACCTCGGCGTGGTGGTCCGCCCCCAGCGTGGTGGTGGTATAGACCTCTTCCATCGCGATCATCCCGATCTCATGATGCCGATCATCGCCAGAGATGCCCGTTTGATCGTGTGGGCGGGCCGCGGCTCGCAAACCGCCAACATGAACTACGTGGACATGCAGCCGGGGGAGAGGAACGTCCCTCACATCCACGCCGGATCCGAGGACACGTTGTATGTGCTCGACGGCAAGGGGACGATCGAGGATCTCTCCCACGGCGTGGAGCTCGAGTTCGAGGCGCCCTGTGCCGTGCACGTGCCGGTGGGCCTCATGCACGCCGTGCGTGCGGATCGCGGCTGCCGGGTCGAGAGCGTCGGTGGGCCTTCGCCCGTCGACTGGAACATGCTGGTGAAGGTCGGAGGATACGTGAGGCTGGGGCGGTGACCCACGACGTCGGGATAGCGATCGCGCAGATCTCGAGCGAGCCCTTCGAGGTGGAGCTCAACAGGGCGCGCTGCGACCACGCGATCCGCCAGGCATTCTCGCAAGCCGCCGACATCGTGATACTGCCGGAGCTCATCGTCCATGGGTACGTCGCCGACGCCAGACGACTCGCTCCTATCGCCGAAACCGTCCCAGGGCCCACCACGTCGGCGTGGCAGTCCGTCGCCGCCGAGGCAGGTGGCTACGTCGTGGGGGGTCTGGCGGAGATCGAGGGGGAGCGGCTCTACAACACGGCCGTCGCCGTCGGCCCGCAAGGTGTCGTCGCCCACTATCGGAAGGCGCACCTCTTCGCCGAAGAGAAGATCGCCTTCGCCCCCGGAGACCTCGGCTTTCCTGTGGCGAGAACCAGGTTTGGCACGATCGGGCTGTGCGTGTGCTACGACCTTCGATTCGTCGAAGTCGTGCGTGTCATGGCTTTGCGGGGTGCGGACCTCATCTGCGTGCCGACCGCCTGGCTCCCTGGCTTCGACCAGGCGAGGTGGGATGCCGAGGGCATGTCGCCGCAGGGCCGAGGCGCCGAGTTGCAAGCCAACCTGAACCAGGTCTTCATCGGTGCGGCCTCCCAGGCGGGAGTCCATGGCAGCTGTGACTTCCTGGGCAGTTCCATCCTGATCGACCCGTACGGCAAGCGGGTCGTCGGCCCGCTGTCAGGCGATCGCGACGAGGTCGTCGTGGCCCGGGTCGACATCGGAGCATCGAAGCGGGCCCAGGTACGCGGCGACTTGATAGCGCCCCGGGCCGACCGGCGGACCGATGTCTACGGACTCGCCTACAACGGCGAGGTCTTGTAGGCCCGAGTTGACCGAAGGGTCAGGAACGAGTTCACGGCGAGACTCCCGACGACGATGGAACCGCCGAGGATGGCACGCAGCCCCGGCTGTTCGCCCAGGGCGATCCACACCCACAACGGTCCGAGTATCGCTTCCAAGAGAGTGATCAGTCCGACCTCTGGGGCGGGGATGTACCTCGGCGCCACGGCCAGGAGCCCGAACCCGACGGGAAGCACCGCCAGCCCGCTGACGGCCAGGTAGCCCACGTCGGCCGCGGTGACCGACATCGGGTCGGCGAGAGGGAGGGCGATGGCGGCGGCGACGAGCCCTCCCAGGCCCATGGCCGGAACCATCGTTCGATCGCGGTGGCGTCCGATCACCACGAAGGACGCTCCGAAAGAGGCGGCCGCCCCCAGCCCGGCCAGGTCACCCAGCAGGCCGCCTCTCGACAGCGAGTCCGAGAACATGACGGTGATGCCGATCATGGCGACGACGATCACCGTCCACAACCGGCGCGGCAGTTTCTGACGGAACAGCACGCGTTCGTAGAGCGCGGCGAACAGGGGTGCCGCGCTCATGGCGACGAGCGTGTTGGCCACAGTGGTGTTGGTGATCGAAACCACGAACCCGACGGTCTGGAGACCGAACAGGAGGGCGACCCACGCTCCTCCGATTCCGATACCCGTGATGACTCGGGGCGTGCGGGCGATGATGGTGGAGGCAACCAGCAGGCCGATGCACAGCAGCGTTCCGCGCCAGACCAGGATCGTGAACCGATCGGCTTCCACCAGCCGGATGAGAAGCGATTCGGGGCTCAGCGCGACGATCCCCGCCACCGCAATGGCCAGGCCCTTGCGGTGGTCACCGCCCATGGCTCACTCTGTTGCCAGTTCGGATGCCGCCTCGCGATATTCGCCGATCTTCAGGTCGCCCACGTCGTAGAAGGCGATGATTCGGCACGGCGATGCCTCGAGACCCTCGTACTTCCAGGGGAAGGCGCCGATGATCGCTCTGGTGTTGAGCGCCTTCTCGATGTCGCCACCAACGTTCTCCGCGTGAATGAGATTCTCCTGGAAAGCCCAGTTGTGGAACGGGAACAGATCATTCGACACGCGGCGTCCCGATAGCTTGTGGGTGTACTCGTAGCGGGGGAAGAATTGGTCGACCGGCATCCCGACCTGCTCCTCGAAGACCTTTGTGAGGTCGGGGCGCATGTTGCGGATCGTGGTCCACATGGGGTGGTCGCCCGAGCCTGCGTCGATACCGAACCATTTGATCTCCATGTCGAGCATCCACTGCAGCAGTTCCAGCTTCCCCCCGGGGTGCATGGTGAAGTAGCGCACCAGATCCTGCTGCGACTGTCCCTCCCAGTACTTGTGCCAGCCCGTGTGGATGATGAGGATGTCGCCCTTCTCGATCTCGACGTTCGCGGTCAGCATGTCGGGGGTGATGACCGACCAGTCGTCAACCATGTCGGAGATGTCGACGATGGCGCCCTTGTTCACGAGGAACGGAAGGTCGTACGACGCCATGTCGCCCATCCCGTCGGCACCGTGCATGGCGCCGTCGAGGTGAGTACCCGTGTGTAGTGCCATTTCGACCCGCTGGGCGACGATCCTCTGAGTCTGGAGGTTCTGGGTGTAGAACATCTTGTTGCCGGCATAACCCACCCAACCGGGAGTATGGACATTCATCGTGTGGGTCATGTCGACCATCTGCATTGAGTACCTCCAAAAGTGCTTGAGCCAGACTCTATCCGTTTGCGGAGCGCGGTGCGACTGCGGATCTCGACGCATCAACCGAGGAACGCAACTACTCGAACAGTGATCTGAAGAGCTCTGGGCGGGAGTAGTGACCGGCGACGTCGTGGACGAACTTGGGAATGATGAGGTCCGCCGCTGCGATCTCCGCGTAGACGATCTGCTCCGAGCCGTCCTGTGCTTCGGCGAGCAGGTTTCCCGACGGGCCGACGATGGACGCCCGCCCGGGCGACTCCGCCAGGAAGTCGGTGTGCTCCTGACCGTAGGCGGTGCGCATCTCGTCGCTCACTGTCATGACGCAGTTCAACACGTGGGTCTTCAGCGAGTAGGCGAGCGCTCGCGAGACCATCTGGATGACAGGGCCCATGTCGAGGCCTGGGCTGAAGTGAGGCGGCCACGACGCAATGTGGGCGACCGGGTATTCGAGGGCCGCTGCGTACTGGTTGAGTGGATTCGAGTTTTCTCCGCATATGAGCGACGTCACGGGCCCGACCGTTGCCCGGAACGAGCACCTCGGCCCGGTCGTTCCCGGGGCGTGGACGAGGCGCTCCCCGACGGTGGGGACGATCTTCTGATGGACTCCGTGTACGAGTCCTGTCGCGTCGATGTGAACCTGGGTGTTGTAGAGGGTGCCGGTGGTGCCGGGGCGGCGTTGGCAGATCCCCATCACAACGTCCACCTTGGCCGCCGCACAGGCGGAAGCAAGCGCCTCGAGCTGGGAGGAGGGGACCTCGACGGCGTTCAAGAACAGCCTCTGCCCCAATCGTTCGCTCCTGGCATCGAACGGGAGCAACTCGACCCATCCCGGGTGACCGGGTATGAAGCCTTCCGGGAATCCAAGCAGTCGCGCGCCCGAGGCGCCGGCCTCGTGGATGAGGGCAGCCGCCTTGTCCGTGGACGCGGCCAGATCGAGAAACACGGGTGCGGCCTGCACCGCCCCGACGATGAATCGTTCTTCCACGCAGGGGCCTTCGAATCGGGCTGCCCAGGCTACCTAGTCGGGGATCGGGATGGCGTAGGCCACGATGTTGTCGGTGTAGCTGCGAAGGCTCGGGTTGAAATCACCGCCACAGGTGATGAGTAGGAGTCGCGGGTCGCCCGATTTGGAGAAGATCTCGGAGGTAGGGAGTTCCTCTTTCGAGTACTGCGCCAGTTCGACCACCTCGAAGGCTCGTGTGGAACCATCGGAGTACATCACTTCGACCCGCGCTCCGATCGAGGCGCCGGCGAGGCGTCGGAAGACACCGTCCCTGCCGTCGAACGCGATGTGGGCGGCGAGCACTGCAGAGCCCGGCTGGCCGGGCGAGGGCCCAAACCGATACCAACCCACCTCGGCTGCGCCAGGAATCTCCATCTCGCCGGATTCGAGGACACCCACGTCTCGTACCGGAGCGTTGCTCACCGAGATGCCGTCGATGGTGAGACTCACGGGGCTCGGCTCGGAACCAGGAGCGGGTGGCTCGTAGATGGCGGACCCGACGAAGGGGAGTGTTGGCGAGGCTGGGGGCGCCGTCGTCGTTGTCTCCGCGGGCCGGGTGATAGTGGAGGTGGTGGTCGTTGCCGAGGTGGTCGTGGTCGGCTCTGGCACGGTGGCTGAGGCACAAGCCGTAACGAGTAGCCCGACGGCAAGCGTGAGGAGACGGGTCATGGGTGGTTGGAGGGGAGGCTCGGAGCCTCCCCTCCTTTGAGGTGGTCAGGACTGGGTGACGAGCTTGCGGGTGAACGCGGCCGCCAGGGCGACTGCGGCGAGCCCGGCGAGCATCGGGACGACCGGCGTGGAGGTCGGGCTGTTGCCCGTGTTCACGGCCGAAGGGGCCGAGCCGAGACCGGTGATCGTCTCGGTGAGCACCGTGAGCGATTCACCTTCGAGCGAACCCACTGCGTACACGATCAGCGAAGCACCATCCTCGATGCCGAGGTCCGCAGGTCCGATCACGACCGGCTCGTCGGCGCCGGCCGGGACCACTTCTGCACTCACCGTACCGACGGGGAGGTCTGCCGATGCCTCGGCGGCGGGCGCCAGCCCGGCAAAGGCAACGGCGCCGTCGGCTTTCACATCGACCGTGGGCGCAGCGGCGGTGTGACGGACGGTGAGTCGGCCCTCACCGGCGGCGATCTCGGAGGTGTCGTTGGTGAAGATGCCGAGTGTCGGCGTGCCGGCCTCGTCCAGATGTGCGATCACGGTGATGTTGCCCGAGGCGGGCAGAGCGACGTCTCCGCCGTCGATGGCCACGTCCTCCGTCCCGGCGACCTTGACCTGGAGGTTCACCAGGGTCTGACCGGCGAACGATGAGAGGTCTTGAGTATCTCCGAACTCAAACCCTTCGATGACATTGGAGCCATCGACGGATACGTCGACGGGAGTGTCGGGAATCCCGTGGATCAGGTGGATTCGTGCATCCTCTTGTGCGAATGCAGGAAGAGCCATCGTGAGGCTCGTCAGTACGGCGATGGCGGTGACCACTACGCGTTTCATGGTTTCCTCTCTTCTCGTTTCTCCACTGTGGAGAGCGATTTACTACTAATTCGCCTCGAGGCGAGAGTTGGATGCAACTTCCTCGGGAGATTTCTCCTGAATCCTGGCCCAGCCGACACGCGCTCGGGTCATCGGACGGTGTCGCCCATCAGGCGCGTCAGGTGCATCCGGATCGAAAACGGCGACGTATGGAGGGTGATGTCTAACGGAGCCGAGTAACTTGGCGCTGCTGATGGAATCTGGTCGTGAGCCCGCGGTCGCAGTCGACGATGCAGACGTCGCCGCGCTCGAGTGGGCTTTCGCCCGCGGCGAAGAGGGCGCGTTGCGCAGGCTCTACGACCGGTACGGGCGACTCGTGTATTCGATCGCCCTCCGGCGCCTGGATCCCGAGGCGGCGGCAGACATCACTCAGGAGGTCTTCGTATCCGCATGGCGTGCCCACGACCGTTACGACCCCGACAGGGGCGCAGTGGCCGGATGGTTGGTCGCCATCACCCGCAACAAGATCATCGATGAGTTGAGGAGACGGCGGCGCAGAGTCGATACGGTGTCCGACGAAGGCGTCGAAGTGGTGGAGCTCGGAGCAGACATCGCCACCATCGCCGATCGGATGCTGGTGGCCGAGGCGCTCGAGAGCCTCGACGCCCGCCGGCGGGGCTTGGTCGAGCTTTCCTTCTTCGAAGGCCTTACCCACTCGGCCATCGCCGAAAGAACGGGCACGCCGCTGGGCACCGTCAAGAGTGAGATACGCCGAGGGCTGGAACGGATGCGCCGTTATCTGGATGGTCGAGATGAGTGATGAGATGTACGTGGAAGAAGTGCTGACCACAATGGCTGAGGAGGACCGCACGTTCTCTCAGCCACCACCCGAACTCTGGGCCCGTATCGCTGCCGAGGCGAGAGTCGAGGGCTCTCAGAGGCGCTCCATGCGCTGGCTCTACGCTGCTGCCGCCGCCGCCATTGTCGTGGTGGTCACGGGTACGGCGTTGTGGAACCCCGGCCGGAGCGTGGTCGTCGCTGCTGCCCGTCTCACCGGCGGGGACCTGCCGGCGGCCGAGTCCGGTGTGGTGGCACAGGCGAGCTTCACGGAGAATGGCAATCTCGAATTGGAATTTGTCGATGGTTCGCTTCCTGAAGGCGACGGCTACTACGAGGTGTGGTTGATCAAGCCCGACTTGTCGGAGATGTACTCGCTGGGTGTGAGTTCGGGCGACGGCGTGTATCGAGTGCCGGACGGCGTCGATCCCGAAGAGTTCGCCGTCGTGGACATCTCTCGCGAACCGCTCGATGGAGAGCCTGCGCACTCGGGTATCAGCGTGCTGCGTGGAGTGCTCGAGACCTGATCAGCGGTCTCGATACCAATACCGGTACGCCTCTCCGAATCCCATCGACCTGTACATGTCGACCGCCGGCTCATTGGTGGCGAGCACCTGGAGGTAGGCGAGGGCTGATCCTTGCTCGTATCCCCACGCCAGCATCGTCTCCGAGATCGCCCTGCCGTATCCGGCTCTTCGTGAGTCGGGATGCACCGCGATGTCGAAGAGGCCGAGCGTGTCTCCATCGGCAACCGCCAGCCCCACCGCCCTCTCCGGGATCCGGAACGCCCGGTGTGGCAGTGTCAGCGACGAGAGGCCCTCTCCGATCTCGGAGACGCGCATGTCGGTGTACCCACCCATCACCTCGAGGTCGGTCAGCCACGACGGAGTGGCCGCGGACAGCAAATCAACCTCGGGAGCACGCCGGGCCTCGGCTGTCACTGCCCGGCTCATGACCACTACCTCGTTGCTGCGTTCGTATCCGCGGGCGAAAAGGAGATCGTCGAGTTCGCTGTCGAGCTCAGTGAGCCGAAACGACGCGGTCCGGCCCCGCGCCCGATACCGACGTTCCACCCGCTCGATCGCGGCGAGCGCGTCCCACGGGACGATCCCAAACGTCGTGACGCTGTTCGTGCGGTGGAGCTGGCCGCGTCCGATAGCGACCTGCCAGTTGTCGATCGTCACCACCTCGGTGGCGGGCACGGCCCTCACGGCGGCACGCTCGATACGCAGGATGTCAGTCACCGGCGAGGGCCGCCCGAGCCGCGTGGTAGCCACACATCCCATGTGCTCCGGCGCCCGGCGGCGTGGATGCCGAGCACAGGTAGACCCCCTGCAACGGTGTCGCATAGGGGTTGCGTTGAAGGAAGGGCCGGAAGACGAGCTGCGACATGGTGTGGGCGCCGCCGGTGATGTCACCCCCAACCAGGTTCGGGTTGTGGTTCTCCAGATCCGCCGGGGTCCAGACCTTCCGCCCGATGATCCTCTCCGAGAATCCGGGGGCATACTCCTCGAGCAGTGCCTCGATCGACTCGGAGTGGTCCGCAGCCGAGCCGTGGGGCACATGTGCGTATGTCCACAGTGTGTGCTTCCCCGCGGGGGCTCGGGTCGGGTCGAACATGGACTGCTGGGCCACGAGGACGAATGGTCTGGGATGGAACCAGCCCTCGAATGCTGCCCGTTCGGCTTCAGCGACATCGTCGGCGGTTCCTGCCAGATGGACCGTTCCGGCTCCCGCAAGGTCTGGGTTGGCCCACGGGGCGGGACCGTCGAGGGCGTAGTCGACCTTGTAGGCGGCGGGTGCGCGTCGGAACCTGCGCACACGTCGCAGGTAGCCCGACGGCAGACGCTTCCCCGCAATCGTCGCCAGGCCTTCAGGGCTGATGTCCAGCATCGTGATCTCGTGTGCCGGTAGTTCGTCGAGATCCTCCACCCGCCACCCGGTCTCGATGTCTCCACCCAGGCTCGTCAGGTATGAGCCGAGGGCATCTGCGATGGATTGGGATCCGCCTTTCGCCGCCGGCCAGCCGTAACGATGCGCGCCGGCCATGAGAAACCAGCCGAACGCGGCGCTGAGCGGACTGGAGAGAGGGAGGAATGCGTGTGCGGCGCACCCGGCAAACAAGGCGGCGGTCGCCGGCGGCATCTGCCGCACAGCGCTTTCGGCCGATCGCATGGCCCGCAGGCCGAAACGGGTCGAGGTGACCGGGTGACCGGGGAATCGGAGGAGAGGGCCGAACAGGTGGTCATCGAGCCGTGGCCAGTTCGATGTGATCCATCTCATCGCCCGTCCGTACTCCGACCCGAGTGCTTCTGTTGCTTCATCGAGGTCACGGGGAAGAAGCGCGGCCTCCTCGGGTGTGACGGCATGGGCGAGCGGCACCGCCGGTTGGACCCAGTCGAGGCCGTGCTCGGCAAGCGGGAGAGATCGGAGGAAGGGTGACCCGATCCCAAACGGATGGATTGCCGAGCAGACATCGTGAACGAACCCGGGAGCGATGAGCTCTTGGGTCCGGGTTCCTCCCCCGATGCGGTCGGCGGCCTCGACCACCAGCACGGATCTGCCGGCCTGAGCGAGGGTGATGGCGGCGGCCAACCCGTTCGGGCCGGAGCCCACGACCACTGCGTCATATCGCTGCATCGAATCATTGTGCCAAGAATCGATGCTCTCGCCACGCCAGGCCTCTTGACAGATATCGTATCGTTTGATATATTTCGAACAGCACGAAAAGGACAGATCGACATGAGTATCTTGGAACCGATGTCACCGGGATCGAACCGGAGGGGCCGCTTCGAAGTGGCCGTGCAACCGTCGTTCCTCCACGATGTGCTCATCGTGTTGTGGTCCGCCCTCGGCGGAGACGACGGAGGCGCCAACCGTGAGTTGGGGCGCCGTTGGTTCGACGGGATCCGCCGTGCGGTGCCGAGCGACCTCGCCGACCAGATGTATGCCTTCGGCGGAGACAGCGGCACGGTGTGGTTGTCGCTCATCGACTGGATCGCGAGCGCGCCGGATCCGTCTGACCCACACGACACCATCGAATGGTTGTCGTCCTCTGACGGGCCCGATCGGCGCAAGACGGCGCTCACCGACCTGTGCTGGGACGTCGATCCTTCCGATCTCGAGATGGCGCTGGCCGGAGACCCCGACGCCATCGAAGCGTGCCTAGCCCGATTCGAACCCGAAGAGCGGGAAGCCGTCGAGCGGTGGCTCACCTTCCCGGCGGAGTCGTTCGCCTCCGAGGTGGCGTCGGTGCTGGCTCGGATCATCTCCGAGGTGCTCCCGACCGAGGCAAAGGCTTGGCCGGATGCGCACAAGAGGTCGGCGGCTGCGGTGGAACCACTCATAGGAATGATGGAGCCCACAGATCTCATTGAGCAGGTGACCAACGGAATCACCTTCGACATCCCGCTCGGGGTGCGCCGGCTGGTTCTCATCCCCAGTGTTTCGCTCAAGCCGTGGTCGCTGACGATCGAGTCGGGCGACACGGTGTACATCCACTACCCGCTGGCAGACGAGCACCTCGACCCCGACCCGGCCGCCCCACCTCAATGGCTGATCAACTTCCACAAGGCGCTCGGGGACGAGCGTCGACTGCGGATGCTGCGCCGGATCGCAGACGGCCCGGTGCGCCTGTCGGAACTGACGGAGACGGTGGGACTGGCCAAATCGACCGTGTTCCACCACATCGGCATCCTCCGGTCGGCCGGGTTGATCCGAGTTCACGTCGGATCCCACGGCGATGGCGGACCCACCTACACCCTGAGACGAGAAGCGCTCGGCACGGCGGCCGAGTTCACGAGTCAATACCTCACAGGAGACAGATCATGAACGGTTTTGGAGAACTTCCGATGCACGGCCTGGCATCTCAGGCGATGGCCCAGTCGCTTCGGGCAGAAGCCCTGTCGCGCAGCAAGCACACCCCTCGGCCACCCGTCGAGAGGCGGGTGCGCTATCGGTTGGGCAAGCCCGTCGTAGCGCTCGGCTCGAGGATCATGGGGCTCAGGATCGACATCCCAGACCCCGACTGCGCCCAACCTGCGTGACGGCTCAGTCCAGATCCTCGGCTTCGAACACGACGTCGAACCGCTCGTTGCAGTCGGCGCACCGGTAGGCGAGCGCAGTGCCCGGTTCGATGGTCGTGTCGGGTGGGAGGAACGAGATCAACGAGGCGATCCCCCCACAGTCGACGCATGAGATCTGGTTGGGAACGCTCATGATGCAAGCGTACGGCATCGGAGCGCGATGAAGTCCCGGTCGAAAGACCGGGACTTCATGACGTACGGAAGGATCTGTCGCTCTACGCCGTGGCGCTCACCGGATCCTCGGCGGGTGCGGCGGCCTTGGAGCCCGCCTTCTTTCCGGTGCTGAGAATCACGACTCCGATGATCGCGGAGAGAATCGACCCGGCGAAGATCCCGACCTTCGCCTCGTCGGCCAACGTCGCATCGGTATACGCGAGAGCGGTGATGAACAAGGCCACCGTGAAGCCGATGCCGGCGATCGACGCTACGCCGACCATCTGTCGCCAGTTCGTCGCGGTGGGAAGTTTGCCGAGACCGGACTTGACCGCCGCCCAGCTGAACAGGGTGATTCCGACGGTCTTGCCGACCACCAATCCGAGCAACACGCCGAGAGCGGGCCGGCTCAGGAGCGCGTCGGTGATACTGCCTTCGAACCGGACCCCGGCATTGGCGAGGGCGAAGATCGGGATCACGAAGAACGAGCTCCACATCGCCAACCGGTGCTCATTTCTGATGAGGGGGGCGACGGCTTCCCGAGAGATGTCTGCAAGCAGGAGACCCTCGTGGTCGGCATGTTCACGTTCGACCGGCGTGTCCGCCGTTGCCGGATACGTATCGAGGACCTGGCGGGCTTTGCGGTCGAACTCCCCGACCGAGTACATCGGGTGGGCAGGTGTCAGGAATCCGAGCGCCACGCCGGCAAGCGTTGCATGCACACCCGACTCGAGGAAGAAATACCAGATGGCGAAGGCGGCGGGCAGGTAGAAGGCGTGATGGCGGACACCGGCTCGGGATGCGGCCCACACCAAGGCGAGTCCGGCCAGGCCGGCGACCAGATAGGCGAAGTGGAGTTCCTCGGTATAGAAGA
>JAOUGY010000025.1 GCA_029865445.1 Acidimicrobiia bacterium
CCCAGATGGAGTCCCTCGACGTCCGGCTCGAAGACATGGCCCGGATGGGCGTCGACATCCAGGCGCTCGCTCACTTCCCCCCACAGATGTATTACTGGGCGACCCCCGAAATCGCGGAACCCATCTTCCGTGAGCTCAACGAGGCGCTGGCATCACTGGCCGACCAGGCCGGTGGCCGGATCGTCGGGATGGGCAACCTCCCCTTGCAGGACACCGACCTCGCCGTCGCCGAGCTTCGGTACTGCATGAACGACCTGGGGTTCAAGGGAATCCAGATTGCCACCCGGGTGGAAGAAGAGGAGCTCTCGACCCCGCGGCTCGAACCGTTCTGGGACGAGGTCGAGAAGCTCGGCGCCGTGGTGGTGATCCACTCCAACGGTCACGACAACGTCTCTCGACTCGGTCACCACTACATGATCAACACTTTCGGTCATCCGATGGAGGCGACGCTGGCAGCGGGTCATCTCATCTTCGACGGAGTCATGGAACGGCACCCCGACCTCAAAGTCGTTCTCGTCCACGGCGGTGGGTATCTCCCCGCCTATGCGGCTCGGATGGACCACGCCTATCACGCTCGCGCCGACGTCAGTGACGGTTTGCCGCACCCGCCGACCACCTACCTCAAGCGGTTCTATCTCGACACCATGGTGTTCGCGGAGGACCAATTGCGGTTCCTCATCGACAAATACGGCGCCGATCACATCGTCATCGGCACCGACTTCCCCTACGACATGGGCGAGACCGACCCGGTCGGCCTGGTGCGGCGGACGGTGGGCGATGATGAGGCGGCGTTCACAGCCATCACCAGCATCAACGCTGCGCGGCTACTCGGAATGGAGGTCTGACATGGCCGGGATCGGACTGGCGCTCATCGGATGCGGCACGGTGGGTCGGATTCGCGCCGAGCTTGCACGCGAGACCCGAGCTGTCGAATGGCTCGGTTTGTGCGACATCCACGAGGAAACCGCCCAGCGTCTGGCGGCGGACACGCAAGCCGACTTCGTCACCACCGACATGGCCGAGTTGCTCGCCCGACCTGAAGTGACGGCGTGCATCATCGCCACCGCCGAGAACGACCACGTCGCGCCCATCCTGGCGGCGGTCGAGCTCGGCGTTCCCCTGTTCATCGAAAAGCCTCTGGCCACCGATCCCGTCGAGTCGGCGCAAGTGCTGGCAGCCATCGAGGCCGCGGGAGTCGACGCAGTCATGGGGTACACCCAACGCTTTCGCCGTCGCTTCCTCACGGTCAAGCAACGCCTTCGCGACGGACAGATCGGCGACGTCACCTCCGTCGTCACCAGGGCGTTCATGAACCGGATGGTCGTCGAGGCGACCCACCGCAAGACCCAGGACAGGGCGAACCTCACGCCCATGGTGGTTTCGGGAACTCACAGTCTCGACATGTCGATGTGGCTCATGGAAGGCAAGGAGCCGGTGGAGGTGTACGCGAGGTCGGTCGCCAACACGCTCGCCGACTGGGGCACCAAGGACGCCACCTTCGGGATCTTCACCATGTCCGACGGAACGCTCTTCTCGATGAACATCAACTGGGCTCTCCCCGTCCAGTGGCCAGGAGCCGTCTACGGGCTGGAGATAGGGATCGTGGGAACCAAGGGCGTCATCGACATCGAGGACACCCATCGCGACGTCATCCTCGCCTCCGAGATCGGTCAGCCTGCCGGCTACACATCGAAGGGATTCGAACCGCCGGCGGCCCGCCACGTCGATTTCATCGGTAGCTATCCGCCCGGAGATCTCTCGGACGGGATGCTGTGGGGACCGATGCGTGAAGAAACCCTCACGTGGTACAACCGGCTCACAACCGGAATCGCCTCCCCGCACGCCACCGCCGCCGAGGGGCACCGGAACCTTCTCTTGACGATGGCCATGGACAAGTCCGCTCGTACGGGCCGTCCGGTGAGTCTCCCGATTCAACCCGAAGACCTTCTCTGAAAGGACAGGCATGAAGCAACTCAACGTCGGTGTCATCGGAACGGGTTGGTGCGGTGGGATCCGCGCCATCGCCGCTGCCAACAGCGCACTCGTGGGTCCACTCCACATCGCCGAGGTGAACGAGGCTCGTCTAGCCGAGGTCACCGGGCTCGTGAACCCGGTCAGCACCACGACCTCGTGGGAAGACCTCGTCGGCAACCCCGACATCGAAGCGCTCATCATCTCGGCGACGCCCGAGACCACTCACTACCCGATGACCAAAGCCGCGCTCGAGGCGGGCAAACACGTTCTCTTGGAGAAGCCGATCGCCATCACTCTCGACGAGGCCGACGACCTGATCGAGACGGCCGAGGCAAAGGGCCTCAAGTTCACGATCGGGTATTCGCAGCGCTTCAACGCCAAGCAGGCCCTCGCCAAGCGCAGTCTCAACGATGGTTCGCTGGGCGATCCGGTGAGCATCCTGGTCAGCCGTCACATCGCTCGATCGCTCGGATCGAAGATCGGTAGCCGCACCAAGCTGTCGCCGGCGGCGATGGAGTCGACCCACGACCTCGACTTCGCCTTCTGGCTGCTCGAGCCTCGACGGCCCGTGCGCGTCTACAGCCAGATGGCATGGGGCGCTCGCAAGGCAGAACACGGAGTTCCCGACGTTCAGTACGTGACTGTCACGATGGACGACGGTGTGGTCGTGAACGTGGGAGGCGGATGGTCGCTCCCTCCCGGTTACCCGAACTTCGCATCGACGTGGATCGAGGTGCTGGGGACCGAAGGTGCGCTGCTGATGGATGCGAGCCACAAAGACATCATCTTCAACACGATGGACAAGGGTGTGGAGTTCCCGCTCTCGACCATGCCGGGCGAGTACGTGGACCACGTGTACGCAGGCCCGATGGAACGCGAGACGACGCATTTCCTCGAGGCCGTGGCCTACGACCGCCCGGTCATGGTCGAGCCCCGTCTCGCCAGGATGACGATGGAGGTCTACCTGGCGGCCGACATCTCGGCCGAACGGAATCAGGTGGTGGAGCTGCCGCTGGCCAAAGAAGAGATTGCCGCCGCTCTGGCCGCAGTCGGTACATCCTGAGAGCTCATCCGTTCGCACAACCGATGCAACGCGGTGTCGCCGGTCGCGCCTCGAGCCGTTCTTCCGGGATCTGGGTGCCGCAGTCGTCACAGACGCCGTAGGTTCCAGCGGCCAGCTTGGCGAGAGCATGGTCGATCTCGCTGATGGACGAGGCAATCGACCTGGCCGTCGCCGTGGTGCTGAGGCGCTCGACCGCTTCGGCTGTGCCTTCTCCCACCCTCTTGCCGAATCCGATCTCTGCACCCTGGGCCGGGGGTGCGGTGAGCCTCTCGAGTTCGGCCGTGAGCTCCTGGCGGCGGGTTGTGAGGGCTCCGGCGATGTCCTGCTCCATCGGTTCAGGCTATTCGCGCGGCTTCTCTTTACCGGAACTTTGCCTTCTTGATTGTTCGTTGAGGGTCGGCTGATGTCGTCCTGAGCCGGGCGGAGAGATGCTGTCTTCACGAGAGATCGAGTGAAGAAAAGGAGCCTCTCATGATGCAACGTCTGGTTCGGATCGCAGCAGCCTCGTCCACGGTGCTGATCATCGGTGGCGTCGCCGCAGCTCAGGTTGGGAGCCCCAGCCAGAACCGTGTCGAGCCCCTCCCCGTGGTGGTGGACGACAATCCGTCCGCCGACGACCTCGGTGTCGACGTCAAGGGGCCGTGCGACGAAGCGGAGCACGCGAACGACCCCAGGTGCGCGGGAACCGGCAGCGTGTCCGACGACTCCTCGTCGACTTCGATGCCGGCCTCGAGCTCCTCGTCGTCGGTAGCGGACGCCACGTCGACAACCGTCGACGACAGCTCCTCCCCGTCGTTTCACGACACCACATCCACCACCATCGACGACCACACATCGACGTCCGTCGACGACGACTCGACCACCTCGACCACGATCGACGACCACACGTCGACCACCGTGGACGACGATTCGACCACCTCCACGACCGTCGACGATGACGATGACGACGACGACTCGGGCAAGGGCCGGGGTGGCGATGACGATGACGATGACGACAACTCGGGCAAGGGCCGGGGTGGCGACGACGACTGATCGCCTTCGACAGGTCTGAATGGAAGCGGGCCCCGACAGGGGCCCGCTTCGTCGCGGACGCCTGTCGTCAGCTGCGCTTCCGGCGCCCCGTCGCCCCGCCTCCTCCGAAGAGGATGCCGGCACCAAGCACGAATCCGAAGTCGTACCAATTGCCGTTGTTGTGGACCTCGTACACGTTCACGGTGTCCGTGAACAGGGAGATGAAGAAGGTGATCGGAGCGATGATGCCGTGCCAGATCCCTCGCCAGAATCCGGCGACGACACCTTCGGCGGACGCTGCACCCACTTCCGGGTTGACGCCCGGAGCGCATCCGGCCACGAGGAAGAGGAGGCCGCCGAGCATCAACAGCTTGGTGAGACGATTCCTGTTCATACGGCTGAACCTACCCCTTCAGTCGACCCGGCCAATTCTTCCGTGGCAAGCCTGAGTTCAATTCTTGGTGGAGAGGGCGGCCCGAGTGGCAGTGGCGAGCACCTCGACAGCGGTGGACAACTGGTCGTCCGTGGCCACGAGAGGCGGCAGCATCGCCACCACATTCCCGTGATGCCCACCCGGGTAGACAAGGAGACCCCGTTCCACGCAACCGTGGGAGATCTCCCGGCCTACGGCCAGCGCCGAGCCGTCGCCATCCGTGAACTCGACCGCGACCATGAGACCCCGGCCCCGCACTTCACCCACCATCGGATGCGAATCGAACGCCCGGTGGAGTTCGGCCATGAGGTGAGTCGCCCTGGCGTGGGCGACCGCCGACATCCGTTCCCGCTCGTAGACGGCGTCGGCTGCCAGTGCTGCCGCGCACGACACCAGATTGCCGGCGTACGTGCTCGTCTCCGTGCCCGCGTGGCTGGCGTTCGCCACGTCCGACGACACGAGAATGCCCGATAGCGGCAGTCCGGCGGACAGCGACTTGCCCATGATGACGATGTCGGGCGTCACGCCGGCGTCGTGTTCGAAGGCGAAGCGATGTCCGGTTCGATGGAACCCGCTCATGACCTCGTCCACGACGAGGACGACGTCGTGACGGTTGCAGACCTCCCGCAGCCCTGATACGAATCCGTCCGGTGCCGGGATCATCCCGCCATTCCCCTGCACCGGCTCGACCACTACCGCCCCCACCTGATCCCAGCCACCGGCCGGGTCCCTCAACTGAGAGTCGATGAGGTCGAGGGTGGTCTCGACGACCGTCTTGGGGTCGGTCCCGAAGGGTGAATGGAGCGGGTGGGGGTACGGAAGGTGGATCACATGGCCGAGCGACCCCAGTCCTTCACGCTGGCTCGCCCGACCCATGAGCGCCAGCGCGCCCATCGTCCGACCGTGGAACCCCCCGGCGAAGGCGATCACTCCGTGTTTGCCTGTGGCCCGGCGCACCAGCTTCAGCGCCGTCTCCGTGGCCTCCGAGCCAGATGCACCCAACATCACTTTTGGAAGTCCAGGCACGAGGGCGGCCAGGCGTTCCACCAAATCGGTGCGAACGATCGAAGCCATCGACATGGCCTGCTGACCGAGGCCGAGCTGGCGTGCGGTGGCTTCCACCACCTCGGGATGGGAATGGCCGAGATTCAAGGACCCAAAACCGGCGACCATGTCGAGGAAACGGTTGCCGTCGGGGTCCTCGATCACCGCACCTTCGGCGCGCACGAGGACCGGTGGCACGTCCGACAGCCCGAAGGTCAATCCGGCGTGAGCCTCGGCCGCCCGAACCCGGTCGATCAGCTCGCGGGTGACAGGGCCGGGGTGAGGGGTGGAGATGTGTGGCGCCGAACCGATCATGGTTGCAAGCCTACGGCCTGTGAGCGGTGCAGGACACGGTCGGACGTCATCAGTGGTGGCGAGGCGTTGCGCGACCGCCTCGGAGGTCCCGCATGATTGAGAAGACCCGTGCCGCCATCCGTATCTGGATCCGCGGACTCGTACGATCGCGGTGCGGCTGGTTCCCCTCTTGGAGGGCCCTCTCGTAGCCGGTGGACAGTGCGCAGTAGTCGGTATACTGCGTGGCGGGCATGAGAGCGCGGGCAAATAGCGTTCCTCGATCGTTCGAATACTCGAACACTTGAACACTTGAACACTTGAACATTCGGAGGGCTCGGAGACTCGCATCTCCGAAGCGGAGGGACTCTTGACTACATCGATCGAACGCGGGCTGTCCGATCAGTCCGAGACGCGGCGCCCTTGGAGGGCGCGAACGCTCTCGATTCAGACACTCACTCACCAGCGCATCAGCTCGACGAAGAGGGCATTCGTCACGAGGCGGGTTCCTATGCCGGCGCTCCGCCGACTCATCTCGGGCGCCGTACGGCCCAGGGCCGGTGATCTGGTGCTTGCCCGCGTGGACAGGCTGGGCAATCACCGCAGGCTCGAACTCACCGATGGCCGGAGAGCTTCGCTCTACCTCGGTGACGAGATCGTGGTCGTCTACGCCAACCGGTACGCATCAGACCAGTTTGAGTCCTACGTCCCCTACGACCTCGGACCAACCGAGTTGGTCGCATCCGGCGGGATCGCGTCAGCCGTGAAGACAAAGAGCGCGGACGTGCGGACGGCGACATCGATAACGCCGCTCGGGCTGTTGAGCGAGGACGGCGTATGGCCGTTGAACGTGTCCGACTACGCCCTGGGGCCGGTGACGCCCCCTTCCCCCCGGCCCCGCAACCTGGTCGTCCTGGGGACCGCCATGAACTCCGGCAAGACGACCACCATCAACCGCTTGGTGCGTGGACTTGTGGCGGCCGGTCACCGACCGGGCGTCACCAAGGTCACCGGGACCGGGTCCGGCGGCGACTACTGGGTGATGCTCGACGCAGGCGCCCACGCCATGCTCGATTTCACCGATGCAGGACACGGATCGACATTCCTGGCGGACCTCGCAGAGGTCGAATCGACGATGGCCCTGCTCACCGATCACATCGCGGCGAGCGGAGCCGGGTCGATCTTGGTCGAGGTCGCCGACGGGCTGCTTCAGCGAGAAACCGCGCACCTGCTCGACTCCGAGTCTTTCCGCGAGCGCGTCGACGGGATCGTGTTTGCAGCAGCCGACTCGATGGGAGCGATCGCCGGGGTCTCCCGGCTCCGGTCGCTCGGCCTTCCGGTCGTGGCGATCGCGGGCCGGATCACCCGATCGCCGCTGGCCACCGAAGAGGCCTCCAGGGTGTGCGGCCTTCCGATCCTGAACCTGGCCGAACTCGAGGATCCGGAGGTGGCCTCGTCGCTCCTGGGGCTCGAACTCCAAAGTGGCCGGTCCAACGTCGTCGTTGACCTCACGCGGGCAGGCCAGCCCTTGACGCTCGGTGTCGAACGCGGATCCGGGTGATGGAGCGCGCACAACGTCGCGTTCCTGCGCCATTCACTCTGCCCCGTCCGTTTCTGGCGGCGGTCGTTGCGCTCTCGCTCCTCCAGGCGGCATCCCTGGTTGCAATTCTCCTGATCGTCCGGAGTCTCATGGACGACATCGGCAGCGGCGGACGGGCGGTGGCTTCTCTGCGTCCTCTCGGATTACTTCTCGGCGCCAGCATCGTCGTCAATGTCGCCGCCCGCTTCGGTGAGTTCTGGTTCGCCGAGAACATGGGGTACGCAGTCGTACGCGACCTTCGGATGCGAATGTACGGACACCTTCAAAGCATGAGCCCACGCCAGATCCAAGGCCGCGCTCGCGGCGGTCTGCTGCTTCGTTTCACCGGTGACCTCTCGATGCTCAGAACGTGGATCAGTCGGGGCATCGGTCGGGGCATCTCCGCGTCAGCCACGGTGGCGGCGGGAATCGCCGTCATTGCCGTCATCGATGGTCGGATGGCACTCGGGCTGGCCGGCGTGCTGATCCTCGGTACCGGCCTGGCGTTCATGCTTGGGCCCAAACTCCGCCGGATCACCAAATGGGTCAGGAAGAAGCGGTCGCTTCTCACCAGCAACATCGATGAGCAGGTGCACGCCCTGTCGGTGGTGCAGGTCTTCGGTCGCCTCCATGGTGAATTCGGTCGTCTCTCACGTCAGAACGATTCGATGACCCGCTCGTTGTACAGAACGTCCACAGTCCGTGGTGGACTGCTCGCGGTCGGCACGACCACCGGGTGGCTGGGCGTCGGGGTGGTGCTGTGGGTGGGCCTCCTCCAGGTCGAGGCCGGTCGGGTCACGGTGGGGGCGTTGGCCACCGCCGTTCTCGCGTCCCGACACCTTGCCGGGTCGGCGCGACGGATGGCAACCAGTTTCGACTACTGGCAACGAGCGCAGGTCTCGCGCAGGAAGATCGTTGAATTCATGAACAGCTCGGGCCGTCCGTTCGTGGAGGACGACCGCCCTGGAATGAAGGTCGGACGCGGCCGGATCGAGCTGAGAGGCGTGAGCTTGAGCGGAGCGTTCCACGGCATCGACGCAACCGTGGAGGGCGGTCGGGTGGTGGCGATCATGGGGCCTTCCGGTGCCGGCAAGTCGAGCCTGTTATCGGTGATCGCCGGACTGGAAGAACCGAGCGGGGGAGAGGTCATCATCGACGGTCAGCCGATGGGCGAGCACAGCTTGGCCTCACGCTTCAGGCGCATCGGCATGGTGTCGCCGGACCTTCCGTTGATGCGGGGGACAATCGCCCGGAACATCGCTTACCGGCACAAGCGGGCCGATCGGTCAGAAATCGACAGGATCGTCACGCTGTGCCAGCTCGATCGACTGATCACCGATCTTCCGGGGGGCCTGCGCTTTTGGGTCTACGAGGGCGGCCGCAACCTCTCGGTGGGCGAGCGCCAGCGGATAGCCCTGGCTCGAGCGATGCTCGGGAACCCTCCCATTCTGCTTCTCGACGAGCCGACCACCGGGCTCGATCCCGACAGCCGGCATGCGGTTCGCCAGGCGATCAGTCGCCATCAGGGAACGATCCTCCTCGTCACGCACGACCCAGAGGAAGCTCAGATGGCCGACGAGATCTGGTGGTTGGAGAACGGCCGCATCGTCGATGCCGTGCCCGTCGAGTTGTTCCGGCTCGGAATACGGGAACACCGTCGTGTCGGCTCCCGCTGAGACGACAGCAGTTCACGTTCCGGCCACGGTCTCGCGTCGTCCGCTCGTGGTCGTCCATGGAACGAGATCAAAGCCTTCCGCCCTGTTGGGGGCATTCACTGCGCCGGCCGACGCGTTGGGGATGCCGATTCTGGCGCCCTGGTTTGGTCGCCTGTCGGGCTACCAGCGGCTTGGAACGCCGGCCGAACCTCTTTCCGCAATCGATGTCCTGCACGATGCGGTCGACAAACTCGGCGCCGAGTTGGGTGGGAAGGTCGATTCATTCGATCTGCTCGGCTTTTCGGGTGGAGCCCAGTTCGCTCACCGGTATGCATTGGTCCACCCCGAGCGGGTCGGGCGCATGGTTCTGGGAGCCGCAGGCTGGTACACGTACCTCGACGATCGTCCCTTCCCCGGTGGTGTGGGGCCGAGCGAGGTACTGGGTGGCTTCTCGATCGACATCGGTGCATTCCTGCGAATCCCGACGTTGATTCTCGTCGGG
Source organism: Acidimicrobiia bacterium (assembly GCA_029865445.1). Classification (GTDB taxonomy): domain Bacteria; phylum Actinomycetota; class Acidimicrobiia; order Spongiisociales; family ZC4RG35; genus JAOUGY01. The sequence continues at coordinate 9,553 of JAOUGY010000025.1, forward strand.
GAACGCGATGTGCAGCGCAATGCCTCACTCCGCACGGGCAGACGGTTGGACGCCCGACAGGGTGAGCACAGGCTGGCTCGGGCGATCACGTGGCGCGCCCATCTCGGGAGCGTCGCCGCCCGACTCGAGATGGCGGACAACACCCAGGTCGCGGTCATGCGGGCGACAGGTCACTCGCTCCGCCGGGCCCTCGAACGCGGAGGCCTGGTGGAGCGATCGATGGCGTTCATCACGGGCGCCGAATGAGGCGCGCCCCCTGGGTTCTCGCAATTGCAGGGTCGGCAGCTGTGGTGTTCGCGCTCGCCTGGCCGTCTCCGGTGAGGCCGGCGGCGGAGGTCGCCGCGGTGTCCGATACTTTGAGTGTCGTGTGGGCCGGTGACACGATGCTCGCGGACGCGGTCCTTCCCCTCGTGGAGGAGCATGGCTACCAATGGCCGCTGGAGTTCGTGAGCCCTTTGCTCGATGCGGACGCGGTCATCGTCAACGTCGAGACGGCGATCGGCACGTCGGGCCGGCAGCTGCGTCCGAATGCCCTGTTCACCTACCGCAGCGACACCGCGATGTTGACGGCGCTGGCCGAGGCCGGTGTCGACACCGTCGGGATGGCCAACAACCACTCGATGGACTTCGGGGGGGAGGGGCTGTCGGAGGCAATGGAAGCGGCGCACGCCGCGGGTCTCGGGGTGGTGGGGGCAGGCCACGACGTAGAGTCGGCCGGTCGGCCGCTGATCGTGCGTTCGCAAGGCACGACGCTGGCCGTGGTCGCGTTCGCCAAGGACTACGGCGACGCCCGAGTGGCGACGCCGGACGGTCCCGGTATCAACCCTCTCGGCCGCCGGGAGGTTGATCGGTCGTTCGCCGTAGCCCGTTCGCTGGGCGCCGACTTCGTCGCAGCTTTCGTTCATTGGGGAGAGAACTATCAAGTCGCCGTGACCTCTGAACAGCGGGAACAGGCGCAGATGCTCGTGGACGCCGGTTTCGACCTCGTCGTCGGTCATGGCGCCCATGTCGTGCAAGAAGCATCGCTCGTCCACGGCGTGCCGGTCTTCTATTCACTGGGAAACTTCGTCTTTGGCTCGCCCGGTCGATTCGAGGAGGGAGCGCCTGGGACCGGGATCGTCTTGCGGACGGTGATCGACGGCGACGGGCTGGTAGCTATGGTCGCGACCTGCATTGCGACCGACAACGATGAGGTCGCCTTCCAACCTCGGCCATGCGACATCGACGGCACCGAGCAGACTCGCGTCCAGATGGCACCGGTCGGTGCCGCCGTGGAGGGTGGATGAGGCTCCGGACCGCGTTCGTGTTGGGTGCGATTTCCGTATCGCTCCTGGGGACCGCGGTCCCGGCGCGCGGATCTGGAGCATTCTCGGACATCGACTCCTCTCCCCACCGCTCGGACATCGTCGCTCTTGTGGGCCTCGGTGTCACCCGCGGATGCAATCCGCCGGACAACGATCACTTCTGTCCCCGGGACCCGATCACTCGCGGCCAGATGGCGGCGTTCCTCCATCGAGCTTTCCCGCAGGCGATCGCTCGGAGCAAGGAGGAGCGTCGGTTCGTGGACACCGACGGGTCTGAGTTCGAGACCGATATCGGCTGGCTGTCGGCAACTGGCGTCACGGCAGGCTGCAACCCCCCGGTGAACGATCGGTTCTGCCCGGAGGACGCCGTTACGCGCGGTGAGATGGCGGCCTTCTTGGTCCGGACTCAAGGTTTGAAGCTGGGGCTCCCGGGATTCGAGGATGTGATCGACTCCGTCTTCGAGGCGGACATAGCCAAAGTGGCGGCGGCCGGAATCGTTCGGGGGTGTGATCCCCCGCGCAACCAGAACTTCTGCCCCGACGACCCCGTGACGAGAGAGCAGATGGCGACATTTCTCGTTCGTTCCATGAACCTCGACGGCGCCGTGTCGTTCTCCTATGTGGGCACGGGTGGTTCGCTGTCGACGCCCTACTGTCGGAATGGCGCGGTCCCTGCCGACCCCAGCCGCGTGGTCATCGTCGTCCACGGCAGCGAACGGGCGGCGTGCGAGTTGGTGTCGACCATCGTCACGGCGGCGCGACTGGAGGGCGCATCGTCGGGTTTGGTGGTGATGGCCCCGATGTTCGTCACCCAGGAGGAAGCGGGCGTGAGCGCCGCCGACCTGGCAGTGTGGGACGAATCCGGATGGAAGTCTGGAGAGTTTTCTCTGGGCTCTGCGGTCGGCCAAGATCAGGCGGTCTCTTCGTTCGCTGTCGTCGATGAACTGGTGGAGTTGGCGCGCTCGCTTCCATCGGCCCCCTCGATCGTCGTGGCCGGGCACAGCGCTGGCGGTCAGTTCGTCAACCGCTACGCCGGGGCGTCGGCCTCGGAGGCACGATTCCTGGTGGCCAATCCTTCGTCGTACGTGTACCTGTCGGCCGATAGATGGACGGGGGAGTCATTCGAGACTCTGAGCGATTCGGCGCTGGCGGATTGCCCATCGGCGAACCGTTGGAAGTACGGGCTGGAGGACATGACCGGATATGCGGCGTCGATCGCTCCGGACACGTTTGTCGACCGCTACACACAGAAGGAGGTCGTGCTGTTGTTGGGCGACGGCGACACGGGCCGCGACGGTGACCTCGACACAGGCTGTGCAGCCGAACTCCAGGGCTCGAATCGATTCGAACGAGGGACCATCTACTTCGCCCACGTGTCGGCGCTGGGCCCGGCCCATCACACGCTGGTGGCGATCCCCGCTGTCGGGCATTCCTCCTACGACGTGTTCACGAGCCCCGCAGGACGGTCGGCGCTGTTCGGCGACTGAGATGCGTCCGGGCGCCTACCAAAGCGCCTTCCTCAGGACGTGGAGGGCGGCGATCACTGCATACGAGCGGGCTCGTTCGCCGGTCCCGAAGAACCGCATTGTGGAGGATTGCGAGCCGGAGGGCCCGGCGATGGCAAATGTGATCTCGCTCGCCTGTTCTCCGGTGTCGTCGACGACGACCGCCCCCGAGACCCCGACACCGATGTCGGCGCCGAATGCCGCCATCGCCCGGTCGGCCAGCGCCTCGGCGTCGTCCCCCGCCGGGAGAACGGTTCCGCCTGCGAATCCTCCGACCGCAGACAGGCGGTGGCTCACCAGCCCATCGGTCGCCACCTCGCAGACGCCGACCGTCCTTCCCCCCAAAGCGGTTCCGATGACGTCGAGGATGGTCTCGTCGTCCGTCGCGAACACGACGCCTCCCAGGCGCCGTCGCACCTCGGCCTCGATGGGAGCGATCAGCGCATCGACCGAGGCGTCGTCGTCGGCTTTCGCCGTGATCCGGACCTTGACCTCCATGTCCGAGATCAGGAAGGCGATCGAGGGGTTCGTGGCTTCGTACAGGTCATCGAGGATCTCTGCGACCTGGGACTCCCCGTAGCCCCACGTGTGGAGGACCCGGCTCTTGATGACCGCCGCCTTGCCCGCCGCCGTTCGCAGCCGGGGCATGACCTCGAGGTCGACCATCGCCATCATCTCCCGCGGAACCCCCGGGACCGCACAGATCCACTTCCCTCCGTGCCGGAGGGCGACTCCCAGCGCCACACCTTGGGTGTTGGGCAGAGGGTCGGACCCATCCGGGTAGTCGGCCATCCGCAGCGCGCTGTCGGCGACCACACCACGCCTCGCCATGATCCGCTCGTGAATGCGTCGTGCGTGCCCTTCATCACGTCGCATGCCGCGACCGGTGGCGTGACAGATGGCCTCGCGGGTCAAGTCGTCCTGGGTGGGCCCCACTCCTCCGGTCAGGATGACTGCGTCGGCGCGGCCCAGTGCGGTCGTGATCGCACCAGAAAGCCGTTCGAGGTTGTCGCCCACGGTCACCTGGAAATGAGCATCGAACCCTTCGTCGGCGAGGCGGCGGCCGATGTGGGCGACGTTCGAGTTGATGATCTGGCCGATCAAGAGCTCCGTTCCCACGGCAATGATCTCGACGATCACGTACTCAGTTTCCCGGTTCCCAGAGACCGAACTTCCACGTGGGATCGCCCGGGAACATCGATCCTTCGAACTGGGATCGGATGCCCATGCGCCTCGTCCGGTCGACGGCCATCCTCCCCAGTGCCAGCTGTTGAGGCTCCCAGATCGCCAGCGCCGATTCGATGTCGCCGCCCGTTCCGGCCATTGCATCTCGCAGGGCCCACGCGTCTGCGCACGCCTTGGCCTGCCCTGCCGCGACGTGGGGTCGCAATCCGAATGCTGCGTCGCCCATGATGATCACCCTTCCGAAGGCCATCTGGTCCACTTCCAGGTCATAGATCGCTTGGACCAGTGGGCCGGGACATTTCTCGACGATCTCCCGAAGTGGGGGCGCAAGCGTCGACCTCGCCGTGGACAACATCTCGTCGACGAACCGGCTGGAGATCGTGCCGGGAGGCATCGTGGTTGTTCTCCGGTTGCCGTCTCGGTCCGTCATGAGAGCCTCGAAGGTTCCATCATCGGGGTAGTTCCGGTACCAGACGGAGTTGATGATCCTCGCTCCCGGCGTCGTGTCGCCCTCGTGGTCGGGGATGGCGTACACGAGGATGTGGCTGTGGTCGAGCACCTGATAGACCATGGCATCGCGCACGGTTTCCAGGGTCGATGGGGACAGGAATCGCTCCTCGGTGACGCCCCGCCACGCCACGTACCCCGAATAGGTCGGCTCCACCTCGGGCAACAAGATCCGGCGAGCGGTGGAGGCTATGCCATCCGAGCACACCAGGAGATCGCCCTCCACAGACCGGCCGTCGGCGAGGTGGAGCGTGACCCCGTCCGCACGCTGGTCGAAACCCACCATCTCGGAATCGAGGTGATATCGATCTGCGTCGAAGACGTCCATCATGGCCCGATAGACCGTGTTCCATCCCGAGAACCGGAAGTGGTCGGGGTCGGCGTGGGTGATCGTGCCGGTGGAATCGATGTAGCTCCAGTAGGTCAGCTCCAGGCTGGGGCGTTCCGCGTCCCCACCACGCTCGGCGAAGTACCGCTCGGTGATGGGCAGCACCACGATGCCGGTCCCTCGTTCCTGGAGGGCGGCGCTGGACCGTTCGAAGATCTCGACGTCGAAACCGAGGTCCGCCAGCAGCAGCCCGGCGGTGAGTCCGCCGATCGAGCCGCCTGCGATCAGGATCTTCGGTCCCGGCATTCGCTCAAGGCCGGCCGAACGTGGCCACTGAATCGACCTCGCATTCGAAGAGCACTCGCCGCTCCTCGAACGAAGGGTCCCGCAGCCCGTAGGGCGGCTCGTTCCCCGTGTACTTCGTCCACATCTCGTCGATCGTATCGGTCGCCCGGTGCCCGTCGGGTCCGTCCTCGTGGATCTCTCTGGCGACGGTGGCCTTGATCGACAGCCAGTGGTACGGATTGGCCGGGTTCATGAGCATCACCGTCACCTGCGGGTTCGCCCGGATCCAGGACGTCTTCCTGCGGTGTTCGGCGAAGTTGAGCAACACTCTGTCGCCTGAGTAGCCGAACCACACGGGCGACAGATTGGGCCGGCCGTCGCCGCCGATGACCGCCAAGACGGCCGTCACCTGGCCATCCAGGAGCTGGCGGTACTCGCTGGGGAGTTCTGAGAGCGAGTTGACGACGGATCGCTCTCCGACGGTGAACTGGTTGGGTTGCAGGCCGGCCGATACGTCGAGGAACGACGCGTGTTTGAACGCCATGACGATTCCCTTTCAGTCGAGGAGTTCGACGGTTACGAACCTGAGATTGGTTTCTCCGATGTTCTCGAGGTCGTGGATGAGGGCGGTTTCGGGTGTGTGCTCGAGGTACTTGGTCTCGCCTTCCAGGTAGTCCCGAACGGCGTAACTGCCGTCGGCGAAGCGCTGCAGTCCGCGGGAACCTTCGACGACGGTCCAGAAGTAATTGATGGTGTGGGCGTGGAACGGTCCACGCTGGCCGGGTTCGAGGATGATCTCCCACACTCTGATCTTGTGGTTCTCGAACAACACGGCCGTTCCCACGTCGTAGTTGGAGGGGGCGGCCGCCAATTCGTCGGCGTACTCGGCCGGGTCGAAGGTGCCTTCCTCTACGAGTTCGGTGCCTGCTTCCATGATGATCCTCCGTCGATGTCGGGCGAATCCTATATCTTGCAGGATCACGCCGCGTTCGGGGCCGGCATGGTGGTCCGATGCCATGCCCGGGCGCTGAGCATCATCGCTGTCATCGCCGCCAGTGAGAGAAGAGCACAGAAAGACCAGGCCATGGTGTAGCGATGTTGCTCGGCGAGGAGGCCCACTACGAGGGGGCCGACGAACGTGCCTGTCAGGTTGCCGGCGAGCACGACCCCGGATGCCCGAGCCGGGTTGTCTGCGTTGGTGCTCGTCACCGTGAAGTAGACCAGTCCCGGCCAGCCCCAGGCTCCCATCATGGCCAGCGGCATGGCGGCTAGGTAGGCGGGGACCGTCGAGGCGGTAGCCAGTACGGCGCATCCGATCGCTCCCAGTGCGAGAAGCCACGCCATCTCCCGATGGCCGGCGCTGCGGCGACGATCTGCCAGCCATCCCGACCCGATCCGGATCATGACGACGAGGCCCGAGCAGATGGCCAGCAGAGTTCCCGCCACCGCTTCGGCGATCCCGGCGTCGAGAGCAGAAGGCACCACGAAGAGCGACACGGCGTTTCCGGCCGCTCCGCCGCAGGCGCCGCCGACGGCGAGCCACAACAGCGCCCGAGGCACGCGCTGTCCGGTGGCGACGGCTAGGGGGGCGGGGCTCTTTGGCCGGTCCGGGATCGGGGGAGCAACGAGGAGAGCGCCGACGGCCACCATGGCAGCCATGACAAAGGTCCACCGCCATCCCACGGCCAGACCGATGATGGGCAAGGCGAAACCGGCGACCATGCTCGCCAGCGGAATGGCCCCTTGTTTCGCACCGAATCCCATTCCCTGTCGCTCGAATCTGGCCACGTTCACGAGGACCATGTTCGATCCCACCTGCATGAATGAGTTGGCGATGCCGGCAAGGGCGGCGACCACGGGCAGCACCTCCCACGACCCCGCCAGCGCCGCCGTGACGGCTGAGGCGCCGGCAACCACCGAGCCCACCTGGAGACCGTGGGTCGCGCTGCGTCGGGCCACTGCCCGCCCGGCTATGGGAGACGCCAGCGCTCCCACTCCGAAATACGTGGCGGTGGCGATCCCGAGTCTGGCGGCGCTGAAGCCGAGCTCTGCCTCGAGAGATGCAATCTGAGTGCTCGTCAAGTAGAGCGGCAACACGCCTGTCATCACGTAGAGCACCGCGGTCGCCATTGGATGGAGCGCGAGGAAGTCCCGGATCGCATGCCGCCGCGCTGCCATGTTCTGGACAATACATTATGTCAGATATGTCGCTCGCCAAGGCTCCGACCATCGCGTGGTTGGTTTCGCTCAACGTCATCGGCGTCAACCTCATCGCCCCCGTGCTCCCCAGTTACGCCGCCCACTTCTCCATCTCGATCACGGTGGCTTCGGCGCTCGTGGCCTCGTTCGCCTTCTCGCGGATGTTGTTGCGCGTGCCCGCGGGGCGTCTCTCCGACGCCCGGGGCTCGAGGGTGATCTGTGCCGCCGGGGGAGTGGTGCAGGCGCTCGGCGCGTTGCTCGCGGCGCTCGCGCCCGGATTCGGATTGTTGCTCGTCGGTCGGATGCTGCAGGGCGCCGGATCCTCTCTCTTTGGCACCTCGGCCAACCGGTTTCTTCTCGTGACCACCGAGAGGGAACAGCTCGGACGGGCTACCGCCTGGTTCCAGGCAGGGATCCTGGCCGGCAACACGATCGGTCCCCTCCTGGGAGGCGTCGTGGCAGAGGTGGCCGGAATCTGGGCTCCGTTCTGGGTGCAGGCGGCGCTCGCCTTCGGGCTCACAGTGGTGAGCCTGATCGCCATCCGCGAACCCGAACGGCGCGGTGCGGTCCCGACGCCGGACACGGCCGCCGTGTCGGCGCGGATGCTGTTCGGCATGAGCGGATTCCCCGTGTTGATGGTGATGGCATTCGGGCTCTTCTTCGTGAGGGCCGGCGCATTCAACGTGGCGGTACCCGCGTTCGGCGATGCCGTGATGTCCCTGAGCCCCGCCCAGATCGGTCTCGTCGTGTCGCTCGGATCGATCGTGTCGCTGGGGCTGCTGGGACCGGCCGGACGTATCGCCGACAAGCGAGGACGCCGGCCGGTGGCGATCGTCGGTGTGTTCGGTCTGGCGGCGGCGGTGGCGGCACTCGGTCTCACCCGGAGTTTCGTTGCCTTCGCCGCCGTCTCGGCGCTCACGGGTATCGGCATGGGTCTGACGTCGGTCGCGCTGCCCACCATGGTCGGTGACCTGGCTCCGCCGGGCACGGAAGGTATGGCGAGTGGACTGTTCAGGATGGCGAACGATCTGGGTTGGGTCGTCGGTCCGTTCGTGCTGGGGGCCTTGGCGGATCGCGATCTCTATTCGACGGCATTCGTCGTGTCGGGGCTTCCGCTGGCGTTTGGGGGCATGTGGTTCGTGTTCCGCTCGCGATCGGCCGGGACGGCCGGAGTGGCACGACTCTGATCCGCGTCATCCCTTCTCATTCGATACAATGCATGATGTCACAGAGCTTGGGAGAGCGTCTTGGAAATGCGTCGCACGCCGCTGTCCGGTCCTTCCGCCTGGGTCGGGCCCGAGATCCAGAACGAGTCCGACTGGATCGAATATCTCGACGAGTCGGCCGTTGCCGAGATCGATGCCGCCTTGGCGTCCGTGGAATCCAGGGGCCTTCAGATCCCCTTCTCCGTCGAGGACTTTCCGCTCCCCGGACTCGTCGTCCTGCTCGACCGGATCCCCGAGCACCTCGAGAACGGTCGCGGGTTCGTCTTGGTGAGGGGACTGCCCCGCGATCGGTACACCCGCGAGCAATGCGAGTTGATCTACTGGGGAATCGGGGTGAACCTCGGCACCCCGATATCGCAGAACACTCGTGGACACCTGTTGGGCCACGTACGCGATGAGGGCAAGGACTTCGACGACCCCACCGTTCGTGGTTATCAGACACACGCCAAGATGGACTTCCACGCCGACCAGCTACCGGTCGACGTCCTCGGCCTCTTCTGCGTTCGCACCGCCAAGTCCGGTGGTCAAAGCGCGCTGGTCGCGGTCGACACGGTCCACAATGTCCTGCTCGAAGAACGACCCGACCTCCTCGACGTGCTGTATCAGCCGTTCAACCTGGACTGGCGAGGGGAGGAGCCACCGGGGCAAGCGGGCTGGTACACATCGCCGATGTTCAGCTATTGCGACGGCAAGGTCACATCGCGGGTCACGAGCCGCCAGTATTTCAACACGGTCACGAGATTCGGCGACGAGCTGGCACTCACCGAGGTCCAGCGCGAGGCCCTCGATGCCGTCCAGGAGATCTCCAACCGGCCCGAGCTGCGGCTGTCGATGATGTTCCAGGAAGGTGACATGCAGTTCCTCAACAACCACGCATTGCTCCATGCCAGGACCGAGTTCGAGGACTATGAGGAAGAAGACCGCAAACGCCACCTTCTCCGGATGTGGGTCGCGTTCCCGCCGGAACGCCGACGCCTGCTCGCCCCAGAGCTGGCCGAGCGATACGAAGTCGTTGAAATGGGCGGGATCCCGGCGCGGGCGGCGTCATGAACAGACGTACGGTGGGGATCGGCGTCGTCGGCTCCGGCCGGATCGGGACGCATCGTGCCCTTCTCGCCTCTCAACATCCGGCGGTGTCGTATCTCCGGCTCGCCGATCTGTCCGAGGAAGCCGTGGAACGGCTGGGCGAAGAAACGGCTGCGGACGAGACCGGGACCGACCCCGAAGCCCTCGTCGCCGACCCGGCCGTCGACGCGGTCGTGGTGGCCACCCCAGAGGATGCCCACTTCGATGCTGCCCGCTTGGCGCTCGAAGCCGGCAAACCCGTCCTCGTCGAGAAGCCCCTGGCCCTCGACCCCAAAGAAGCGGCGGCACTGGTCGACCTGTCACGAGAGACCGGTGTGGATCTCCGTGTGGGCTACAGCGCCCGCTACCTCCAGAAATACTTCGTGTCCCGGGACCAGGTCCGTCAAGGCAAGATCGGCACCGTGATCGGCGGGTGGAGTCGCGTCTATTCGAGTCGCGCCCAGGGTCTCGCCATCCTCGGTCGCAGTGTCCACGCCACACCGGTCGCCGACATCGTGACCTACCTCGTCGATCTCGTCGGCTGGTACCTCCCCGATGGCGTGGTACCGGTCGAGGCGACAGCGCGGGGAAATGGCGTGGTCTTCCGCGACCACGGGTACGACGTCGACGACATCACCTCGGCGACCCTGACCTATTCGGACGGCTCGGTGTTCGGTTTCGACGTCTGCTACATGCTCCCGATGGGGTTCCCCACGACCGGCCAGAGCATCCGTTTCGAGATGTTCGGCTCCGACGGAGTCGTTCTCATCGATGACGATCACCGAGATCAGATCTTGTTCTCCGAGCAGGGCTACCGAAACGCCTATGCCAGCGCCCAAGAGGTCAATCTGGTTTTCCTCGGAAGCCGGTCGTCGGGCGAGTGGGCCCAGGGCAAGATGTTCGGCCGCATCGCCGACGAGACCCGGGCATGGCTCGACCACCTCGGCGTGGGGACGCCGTGTCATCTGACAACGGCGACCGAGGCGTACGTCACCCTGGCGGCGACCACGGCCATCGAAGAAGCCGCCCTCTCGAAGACCTCGGTCCGGGTCGATCTCTCCGCCATCGGCCGGTGATGCGCGAAGCGCATTGCGCCAGACCCCAGTCGCCAGTCGCCAGTCGCCAGTCC